>DATLLB010000547.1:0-4587 GCA_035538075.1 Enhygromyxa sp. | reverse complement strand
CAACCGCCTCGAGTGGATCGCCAGCGAGGTCGAGCTGCGCGCCTGCAGGTTGGTGTTGCTGCCGGTGTGGATCGCCAGCTATCGGCACGGCGACGTGGTGCTGCGCCTGCTCGTCAACGGCCAGACCGGCGAGGTCATCGGTCGGGTGCCGCTGTGCAAGCGCAAACTCGCGGTCGCGCTCGCGGTCGCGCTCGCGGCGATCGTCGGTCTGCTGTTGCTCGTGCGCGGGTGGGGAGGCGGCGCATGAGCGAGCTCTTGCGCTGCGCGTCGTGTGGCGGCGCGATCGTGTGGGATGCGGCGCAGTCGGGCGCGGCCTGCCTGTTTTGTGGATCGATGGCGCTCGAGCTGCACATGCTGAGCGAGCCGCTCCCGACGCCCGACGAGTTCTTGCCGATCACGGTCACCGAAGAGTCGGCCGAGCGTCGCTTTCGAACCTGGGCGCGCAAGTCCTGGTTTCGGCCCAAGGGGCTCGACGCGGTCGAGATCGGGCTGCGCCCGATGATGCTGCCCGCGTGGCGCTTTCATGCGCGGCTCGAGACCCACTGGGCTGGGCTGCGAACCGCCCCAAGCAAGTCCGGCAAGGCACCCGTCGCCGGAGTCGAGCGCGGCGAGCTGATGACCATGGTCCCGGCGTCGAGCGGGCTGACGCAGGACGAGCTGCTCGCGCTGCTGCCGTTCGACGACGCCGCGGCGCGACCGTGGTCCGAGTACGCGCAGTCGAGCTCGGAGAGCGACGCGATCTGGGAGCCGCCCGCGTTGACGCGCCGCGGCGCTCGGGCCTGGGCTCGTCGCAGCCTCGCCAGCATGCACGCCCGCCAGATCGCTCGTGCTCGCGCGCTCGCGCGCTGTCGGGTCAGCGCCGTGATCGAGGAACGCGACGTCCGGCTGCTGCTCGTGCCCATCTATATAGGAGTGTTTCGCTACCGCGATCGGCCGTGGCGGTTCTTGGTCAACGGCCAGACCGGCGAGCTGGTCGGCGACGCGCCGCTCGACCGTCGCAAGCTCGCGGGTGTGGTGGTGCTGGCGATCGCGATCGTGACGCTGTGGATGTGGCTGCGCGCTCGCTATTGAGCGGATGTGCAAACACGCGTCGTGGCGCTTCGCCTCATTGGGCGAATGTCTGCAGTCCTGGTGGCGCAATGGCTGAAGGAATCATTATGGTTGGTGCGAGATGACGCGTCGATTCAGCACACCTCGAATGTGGTGACGGGGATTTTTGGTACAACAAATCGTGGGGTGGGTCTGTTCGGGGCGCGTCGCAACACGCTTCGCTGCGTCGGCCCAAAATGGGCCATGTGACCCTGTATTCGACGGCTGGATGACGTTCTGTGGATGCTCGGCGGCGAGTTTCGTCGCCCCGGAGCGCTCCAAATGGTGTTTCCTCGCGCGCTCGAAAATTGAGACTTCGCGAAGTAATTTAATAGGAGACATTCGCGATGAGTGCCTGTAGTGTGAATGCATGGAGCTTCACAGCAGGGTGTTCAAAGTTGCTCTGGCCTCGGCCATAGGATTGTTCGCGGCGATTGGGCCACAACAGGAGAGTTCGGCGACCGAGTATCGCTACCTCTGTACGTCCGTCCCGGCCGCGTGCGAATACGCTCCGAGTACGGCACCCGTCCTGCAAGCCGACGTGTGCTGGAACAGCACGGGGGCGTATCTCAAGAGTGGCTCCTGCCCGACCGGGTATTGGCCGTACTACGTCGAGGCGGGCGAGGTCATCGATCCGCTCACGAACGAGGTCGCCGCCTACATCCCGCTCGACGACGCCTGCGACGTGGGCTTCTGCATCACCAAGCCGCCCGGCTCCTTGGGCGAGCCCGGGGCGATGTGCTGCGGCACGAGTGGCTGCACCGACCTCGCGTCAGGCTCCACCTGCGGCGGCAACACGGTCACCGTGTGGTGCGTCGACGGGGAGGAAGCCACCAACCAGAACGGGGTATGGGTCTGCTACGAGCCTGAGAGCTGAACAGCAAATGCGCGAGAAAGGACGGAGTGGGGGCTCCGTCCTTTTTTCGTGGTTCGTAACCGAAGGGACGCCAGTGGCTACTGGGTCTTCGCTTTGGTCTTGAGCAACACCGCCCCTTGGGCGGCCTCACGTCGGAAGTTCAGCTCCAGCAGATCCAACTCGGGGCAGTTCTGCGCAAAGCGGCTGGCGATGGCGAAGGCGATCACCGCCTGGCTCGCTGCCTTCTTCTCGAGGAAGAGATCGCCGAGCTTCGGCACCGCGGTACCAAAGGCGCAGAAAGCTTCGCTGCCGAACTCGGCCTTGTTGCTGGTCATCAGCTCGGCCGCGTACACCAAGTCCCCGACCGCCGAGTCCACATCGCCGTCGACCGCTCGCTTGTGGGCCGAGTCCAGGATCGCGAGCGCAGCATCAGCCGTAGGATCGAGGCTCGAGTAAGCCTCGTGCACGATCGGGCTCTCCGGCGTGAGACCCACCCCGATCAAGAACGTCGCCGCCACCGCCACCGCCATCAACACCGGTCGGTTGCGCCGATCCTTCGCCGTGCTCGCGGGCCGCTGAAGCTCGCGCAGCAGCTCGTCCATGGTCGAGAAGCGAGCCTCTCGCTCGAAGGACATCCCGCGCTCGAGCCCGGCCACGACCGGCTTGGCCACGCCCAGCTGGCCCAGCTCGACGCGCACGGGACCGCGACGGATCGAGCGGTAGCGTGCGAGCGGATCCTCGCCAGTGAAGGGGTTGCTGCCCGCCAGCGCCTCCCACAGCGAGACGCAGAAGGCGAACTGGTCGCTGCGCTCGTCGTTGTCGTGCCCGGCGAGTCGCTCCGGCGCCATGTAGGCGAGCGTGCCTTCGGTGAAGCGCTGCGGCTCGAGGTCGCCAGCGAGGCTGTCGAGGTTGCGGGCGAGGCCGAAGTCGATCACGACCACGCGGCCGCGCCCGGTGGCCGTCGGGTTGGTGACGATCACGTTGCTGGGCTTGAAGTCGCGATGCACGAGCCCGGCATGATGGGCGGCGGCGAGCCCTCGACCGGCCTCGATGAAGTTCTCGAGGATCTCGGTGGCGGGCGGACGCTCGCGCAGCCAGGTCCGAAGATCCGGGCCCTCGAGCAGCTCGAGCACGAGGTAGCGGTGGCCGGCGTAGTGACCGTAGTCGTGGATGGTGACCACGTTGCGGTGCGTGACCTTGGCCAGCACCTGCGCCTCGCGTTCGCCGACCTCGAGCTCGCCGGGATGCAGCAGCTTGATCGCGACTTGGCGATCGAGCGTGCGATCGAACGCGCGGTAGACCGTGCCCGTCGCGCCACGGCCGATCCGACCGAGCAACTCGTAGCGCTCCGCGATCACGACGCAGCCGTCCTCGGCCGTGATCACCGGAGCCGTCACGGACGGCTCATCGGGATCATCTACGGCATGCAGGTAGGACGCCACGGTCTTTCCTCCATACCACAACTCGGATGCAAATGGGTAGAGAGATGCGAAAGTCCATGTGGATTTTTTTCGCTCGAATTCGCTGTTCCAGGGCCCGTAAGCGGCCTTTTGGGCCTGTGGAGTTTCGCCCCGCAGCGCACGCATGATCGAATGCCATTGCGGCTGCAGCGAATCGGGAAACACGTTGTTTGTGCGGCCGGTGGGCGGTCCACGGTGGGTTGGTTTCGTGCGTGCCACCGACGTGGCGGATTGGTACTGTGGGCGCGTGCCCGAGCAGCGTGATCCGTCGGAGGACGCCGGACCAGTCTCCCATGCGGCTGATCTCCCGACCGAGGCTGCGGCTGAGGAGTCGCGGGACGATCGCAACGCTGCACCACCCAGCCCGACGCCCAGCAAACGTCCACTATCGGCCCGCGTTGCGGGCGCAGTGTTGTTATTGCTGCTAGCGATATTAGGCGCCGCGCTCGCCAGTCGCTGTGACCGAAGGACCATCGCGAACGCCAATGAGCAGACTGCGGGTACCGAAGCAGGCGAATCGCAGGATGGCGAGCCGAGCTTCGGTACTCGATTGCGAGGAAAAGTGCTGCGCGAGCTCCCGCTCGATGAAGCCGAGCTCGCTGCGGGTCAGACGCCGGGCGCGAAGCCACGCCCGAGTGACGACCCCAATGTGCAAGCGCTGCTCGATGCGTTGGAGCCGTGGAAACTCGAGCCGCCGCTCGCGGGTACCTGTCGGGTTCGCGGCTGGCAAGGCGGCGATCGAGTCGGGCCCGAGGTCGAGTGCGGAGCGGACGGCAGCTACGAGCTCGCGCTGCTGGCCGGCACCAGCGGAACGGTGCACGTCGAGCTGCTGATCGAAGGACACCTGCGCGGCCTCGTCGAGGTCCAAGTCGACGGCGGCGCAGATTCGATCGATCTCGACACCGTCGCGCTGGGTCCCGGTCATCGCGTCGCCGGCCAGACGCTCGACGCTCGCGGTGAGCCGCTCGCCGACGTGCGCGTGCAGGCGCTGCCACAGCCGAACCTCGGCGAGCAGGTGCCGTGGCGCACCACCAGCGACGCCGAGGGCCGCTTCGAGCTGACCACGCTGCCGTACGGACCCGTGCAGCTGCGGGCGATCAAGCCTGGCTTCGCGCTCTCGGTCGTCGAGGCGATCGCACCCGAGGACGCGGTCTTGATGATCCTCGACGCGCTCATCGATCT
>DATLLB010000546.1:0-3429 GCA_035538075.1 Enhygromyxa sp. | reverse complement strand
GTCCGAGTCGCTCTCGCAGTACAGCGCGCTGATGGTCATGCAGCGCTACTACGGGCCGCAGAAGATGCCGAAGTTCCTGAAGTACGAGATGGACGGCTACCTGTCGGCGCGCAGCAGCGAGACGATCGAGGAGCTGCCGCTGCTGCTGGTCGAGAACCAGCAGTACATCCACTACCAGAAGGCCAGCGTGATCTTCTTCGCGCTCGCCGAGTACATCGGCGAGGACGCGCTCAACCAAGCGCTGCGGGATTACATCAAAGAGGTCGGCTTTCAGCAGCCGCCGTTCACGATCTCCCACGAGCTCTACGAGCACCTGAAGGCGGCCACGCCGGAGCGCTTCCAGTACCTGCTCGCGGACATGTTCGAGGCGATCACGCTCTACGACAACCGAGCGCTCTCGGCCACCGTGAGCGAGCGCGACGGCAAGTTCGAGCTGACGCTGAGCCTGCAGGTGCGCAAGCTCTACGCCGACGGCAAGGGCGTGGAGACCGAGGCCGAGCGGCTCGACGACTGGATCGAGGTCGGCGCCTACGCGGACGAGGACGCCGAGCAGCCGATCTATCTCGAGCTGCACCGCTTCGACGGCAGCAGCGACGAGCTGACGATCGTGTTGGACGAGAAGCCGGTGAAGGCCGGCATCGATCCGCGCAACCTGCTGATCGACCGTGCGCCGCGGGACAACCTGCGCACGGTCGACTGAAGCGAAGCCGCCTCAGCGATAGCCGCGACCGCGGAAGCCTCGCGGCTCGCGGCGCACGGGCAGGCCCGAGCGCACGGTCGCGTCGTGGAACGCGTCAGTGAAGAACGAGTACGGGTATTGCTCGGGCGGCCGACTCACCTCCTCCAGCCTCGCCGCGAGCTCGTCGGGCAGCTCGAAGTCCAGCGCGGCGAGGTTGTCCTGCAGCTGCGCCTCGGTCCGCGCGCCGATCACCGTGGACACCACCCCCGGGCGATTCGTCACCCAGTTGAGCGCGACGCGAGCGGGGGTCTGGCCGAGCTCGCTCGCGACCGATTGCAGCGTCTCGAGCACGCGCTTCGCCTGAGCCGTCGCCGAGTAGACGGTGTTGTCGGTGATCCAGGTCTTCGTCACTCGTCCGTCACCCTCGAATCGGCCCTCCTCGTTGACCCGGTACTTGCCGCTGAGCAGGCCATTGGCCAGCGGACTCCAGGCCGTGAGACCGATGCCCAGCTCCTGCGCCGCGTCGACGAACTCGTACTCGATCGTGCGCGCCAGCAGGCTGTAGTTCACCTGCACGACCGCGACCGGCTCCCAGCCGCGCCACTCCGCCAGCGTCTGCGCGCGGCCGAGGTACCACGCGGGCACGTTGCTCAGCCCCACGTAGCGGATCTTGCCCGCGCGCACGCAGGCGTCGAGCGTCGCCATCACCTCGTCGACCGGCGTGAACGTGTCCCACAGGTGCAGGTGGTAGAGATCGATCACGTCGGTCTGCAGGCGCCGAAGCGAGCCCTCCAGCGCGCGCTGCAGGGTCAAGCGCGCGTTGCCACCCTGATGCACGTCACCAGGCGCGCCGTATCCATACTTGGTGGCGAGCACCACATCGTCGCGTCGACCCGACTTGCGCAGCCACGCGCCGACGAGCTCCTCGCTGCGTCCGTTCTGGTAGCGGTCGGCGGTATCGATCACATTGCCGCCCGCGTCGACGTACGCGTCGAGGATTCGATCGACCTGCTCGGGCGGCGATTGCCAGGCCGGGTCCCAGCCGTCACCAAAGGTGCCGGCGCCGAGCGAGATTGGGCAGATTCGCAGGCCGCGACGCCCCGCGAGCGCATAGCTGCGGAGCTTGCTGGCCGTACGTGCTGAAGCGGAATCGGACTCGGAATCGGATTTGCCAAGACTACTCATCAGTAAGACCTCCGAGCGAATGCTGCCCGGAGATCGGGCTCGCTGACAAGTCAAGACCCCCGTGGTCGCCCGTAGACTGAGCCATGCACGTCCGCTTCGCGTCCGCCTGCCTCGCACTCAACCGACGGGGTTGGGGTTGATCACGCCGGTCCCGGTCCCGCCCAGGTACGCGTAGCTGTCGAAGGTGTCGTAGCCGACGATGATCACCGAGAACGCGCTCTGGCCCCCGTCGAAGGTGTGCACGCCGTCGCTGACGGGCACGCGCGCGACCTCGAAGCCGCTGTCGACGACCGGCACGAACAGCGAGTCGTCGATCGGCACGCCGTCGAGCGTGATCGCGGCGCCGACCGGACGCGCGACCACGGCCACGTCGGTGATCCACGTGCCCGGCACCAGCACGACATAGCGGGGCAGGAACTGCTCGATCGGGCTGAGCTGGACCATGGCCGGATCGCCGATCCCGGCGCCCGGGTTCTCGGATCCGGTCATGTAATTGATCACGGCGATCGGCTTGTCGGCGACAATCTCGAAGTCGCCGGGCACCGCCGCGTCGCCGCCGACGTAGAGCTCGACCACTTGCCCGGCATTGAGCACCAGGTTGTTGTTGGGAATCCCGGTGATCTCGGGATCGGTCTTGAAGGTGATCTGCGTGCCGTCCTCCGACGCGTAGACCTGCCAGAGCGAGGGATCCGAGGCGCTGCGCGGCGGCACGCGAGAGGCGATGAAGTGCTGGCCCCACAGCCGCACGCCTGAGAGCTGCTCCTCGAGGTGATCGCAGGCGTAGACGTTGGTCGGGATGAACGTGCACTCGTTGCCGGCAAACACGGCCACGGGATGATCTACATCGGACTCGATGCGCGTGCCGGTCAGGCCCTGATTCATGGTCTTGGTCATGACCTCGGCGATGTCGCCTTCATCGAGGCTGATCGTGAAGCTGACCCCGGCCGGGCTCGGCGGGATGCCGTTGCCGGCCAGCGTCACCACCGTCGGGGTCACCTCGACCTGGGTGCCGTCCTTGGCGGCGACGATCGTCACATACGCCCCCTGCACGGCGCCGTCGTTGATGACCTTCCAACCAACCACGTGATTGATGCTGTCCCAGGTCGGCACCGGGTAGAGCATCGACGCGTCCGAGAGGTACGAGTTTGCGCCGTCGACCGGGTTGAACTGGTAGGCGATGATCGGCACGTCGGAGCTGACACGATAGGCGCCGCCGGCCAAGATCCCACTGTCGTCCTGATTGAAGGCCGGCAGGTTGAATGTGTGGAGGCTCAGCGGCTCGACCATCACCGCCGGAGCGACGCCCGACCACACGCCACTTTGCTTGCGCTCGACCAGCACGGTCGCGACCTGGTCTTGCTGCACGTTGGAGACCGCGATCGCGAAATGCTGATCCTCGACCGAGTCGTGCGAGTCGAGGACCAGCAATTCGCGATCGCGGTCTCCAACGTGCAGCAAGACCAGGTCGCTACCGTGCTGGTCGAGCGCAAGCAAAGTGGCGTGTGGTCGGGCGTCGCTCCGGCGGTGATGGTCGAGCCGCTGAGCCTCCACACATTCAACCTGCC
>DATLLB010000545.1:0-2808 GCA_035538075.1 Enhygromyxa sp. | reverse complement strand
GGCGACCCCATCCACGAAGACCAAGAAGACCTCCTCCCTGCAGCTGCGCACCAAGCTCAAGGCCGGCTGCACCGGCACCAACTGCGGCCTCGGGCTCGGCAATCACAACGAGACCCTCGTCGATCGCTCCAAGCCCGCGCCTGCAAAGTCCCGCCGCCTCCAAGTGCGGACCATGGTGAAGGCCGGCTGCGTGGGCGGAGGCTGCACCGTCGGCGGGATCGGCAATCACAACGAGACCCTCGTCGACCGCGCCCGGCGGTAGCGCTCAGCGATCGTCGCGGAAGAAACGGTCCAAGTCAGACGTCACGACCGCCGCATGCTCAATCTGCGCACCGTCGGACTGGCGCTGGCCGTGATCTGTGGCTGTGGCGAGTCCCCGGCCCCCACCCCTTCCGCCGAGCCAAACCTCGAAGTTGCCGAGCGTGCGCTCGAGCGTCACGACGCCGCGCTGGCCAGGATCGCAAGCGAACGCGAGACCCTGGCCGCGCGCTACAAACAAGCCAGCACCGCCGAGCAAGCCAAGATCCGAGCCCAGGCGCGAGAGCTGCTCGAGGACACGATCATCGAAGAGGTCTTCCCCGCGTGGCTCGGCATGCCGTGGGGCATGGGCAGCGACAGCACGGCGACCCGACCTCACGAGCCCGGCATGAAGGTTGGTTGCAGCTACTTCGTGACCTCGGTGCTGCTCGCGGTCGGTGTCGAGCTGGAGAACCGCTTTACGTTCGCGCAGGCGCCTGCGATCCACATTCAGCGCTCACTCGCGCCCGACGAGGACTCGCTGCATCGCTATTTCAGCATCCCCGCCGAGCAGCTCCGCGACCGCATCGCCGCGCTCGGTGACGGGCTCTACATCATCGGCCTCGACACCCACGTGGGCTTCGTCGTCGTCCGCGACGGCGAGGTTCGCTTCGTGCACGCCAGCTACACGGGCGCTCGTGTGGTCAGCGACGAGCTGCTGGTCGAGTCGGTTGCGATCGCCAACTCGCGGCCGAAGGGGTACTTCGTCACGCCGCTCTTTCAGGACGGGCGACTGGTGGATCTGTGGCTGCGCGGGCAATCGGTACCCTTCCAGCGGCTTGGTGCGTGAGTCGGCTATCCTCGCTCGGATGATCCCGCTGCTGGGCTAGTCACCCGCTTGCGGTAGGATCGTCGCGGTGCTTGTTCCTCGTCTTGCCGCCAGCGTTCGTCGCACCCGAGTGATCGCGTCGATCGTGCTGATCGCAATCGTGGCTGCATTGGCCGGCATCGCCGTGGTCGTGGCGAACTGGCCGTCGGCATGGGTGTGGTGGGCGCGTCACTGACCACGCTCGGCCTCTCGCCATTTGCGTTGGGGGCCATCGCGGCCATGCGTGTGGACATGGTCACGCTCGTGTTCGATCGCCGCGTGACCAAACCCGACGACCTGCCCTACGCCGAGAGTCAGCGCCTCGAGGCACGACTGACCCACAGCGGGCACGAGATCGACGCGCAGCTGACCGCGCTCGGGCTCGAGCCGCTCGCCACCTACCTCGAGTTGCGGCTCGGTCTCGGGATCGCCCGTCACGATCCGTCCATCGCCTGCCGCAACATCACTCGACTGCTCGAGCTCCGCGGCCCGAGCTTCGACGACGAGACCCGCGCGGCGCTCACTCGACTCGCCCGCAACCTCGAGAGCGCCGCCCAGCAGGGCGCACGATTCTGCATGGTCCCGCTCGGTGGCTGGTCGGGGTTGATCGAGACCAATCTACGCTTGTACTTCGGTGGTTTCTGACCACCCGAACTAACGAATGCGCGCGGCAGGATTCGAACCTGCGGCCTTTGGCTCCGGAGGCCAACGCTCTATCCAGCTGAGCTACGCGCGCGGGGCCGCCTATCTAGCCGACCCACCGCGCCATCGCAACCCCCAGTCTCTGCCGCGGGTCCAAAGGGCCAGCGTGCTACGCTCACGGCCGAGATGAAAGACCGAGGAAGCGCGATCTTCGCCACACACGCTCGACGTGTCGCTTGGGGACCTGCACGCGTGACCTTGCCGCTCGCGGCGTTGATCACCGCGTGGGTGTCCTCCTCGATCGCGTGGGAGCTGCCCGACCTCGACACGATCCGCCGATGGATCCGCCGCGTGATGGAGCTGATCGTGCTCGGCGGGATCGGGCTCGCGGTCGCGGTCAGCCTCGGCTTCATCGGCGCGTGGGTGCTGTCGTTCCTGCGCAAGCCCAAAGCGGAGGACGAGCCGCGCAGCGCGTGGATGTCTCACGCTGCCCTGTGGTCGAGCTTCATCCCGGTCGGGCTGACCGCCGCAGCGGCGCTCGGGATGTTCATCCCGGTGCTCAAGCCGCTGATGCTCAAGTTGTTCGCGTATGCGGTGGTTGGCGCCGGAGTGTCGTGGTTGGTGTGCGTGGCGGCGCTGATCGTTGGCGGCGGGATGCAGGAGCTCTCGCGGGTCCGTCGAGCGCTGCTGCTCGCGGGCACGCCGTTCTACTGCCTGGCCGTGTGGCTCAGCCGCTTCCTGTGAGTCGCTCTCATTTCGAGCGCTCCCACAAGAAGCGGATGAAGTCGTTGCGCGACTTCAACCCCAGCTTTGCGAACGCGGCCGCGAGCAACTGACGGGTGCGGCTGTACGAGACCTTCATCGCGCGCGCGATGTCGGCGTCGGACAAGCCCTCGGCGACGCCGGCCACCGCCTGCGCTTGACGATTGCTGAGCCCGAACTCGGCGGCGAGCAACGCCAGGCGTTCGTTGGAGTCGACGGCCTTGCCGGGCGATTGCTCGCGGGCCAGCGCGAGCCGACTGGCGACGCCCTCCTCGATCTCGCTCTGCACGGCGTGGCCC
>DATLLB010000544.1:0-2447 GCA_035538075.1 Enhygromyxa sp. | reverse complement strand
CGTGAAGACCTTGCGCTACGCCGACGCGCGCAAGGCCTATCAAAAGGCGCAGGCGCTCGGGCATGGCAAGGCGGCCGAGCGGCTCCAACAGCTCGCGGCGGTGACTCGATGAGCGGCACGCTGCGCGCGGTCGTGACTGCGCTGGCGCTCGCGCTCACGCTCGCGCCCGGTCGGGCTCGCGCCGCCGAACCACCCGCGAAGCACACCGTGCTTTTGGTGCCGCTCGAAGCCGAAGGCTTGCTCCCGGCCGATCGTGACGCGCTGGAGGAGCGCCTGCGTCCGGCCTTCGAGCATCCGGACATCGAGCTGCTCTCGCCGAGCAAGCTCGATCCCTGCGCCGACGAGACCTGCCTGCGCGCGCTCGGGCGCGAGCACGAGGCCAGCCATGTCGTGCGCGCGAAGGTGGTCGCCGACGGCCGCGACTATGTGGCGGAGCTCGAGGTCATCGATCTCGATCGCGAGCTCCCGGCCAGCACCATCGACGCCAGCTGTCAGATCTGCGGGCTCGCGGAATTCGACGATCGCCTGGCCGCGCGCGCGGTCGCGGCTCGCGATCTGATCCTGGCCATGCCGCGAGTCGGACGCGTGGAGATCGTCGGGCGACCCGAGCACGCGCGCGTGCGCGTCGACGGTGAGCTGCGCGGGCGCCTGCCCTTCTCCGGCGAGCTGCCGGTCGGCCGCCACGAGCTGATCGTGATCGCCGACGGACACTTTCGTCAGGTCGTCCCGATCGAGACCATGGCCGGCGTCGAGCAGCGACTCGAGGTCGAGCTCGCGCCCAAGCCGATCCCGCAGTGGCAGCGCACGGTCGGCTGGACCACCCTCGGGACCGGCATCGGCTCGCTCGTGACCGGCTTCGCGTTGATCGGTGTGCACGGTCAGCCGGCCACGCTGCGCTGCGAATCGACCCACGATCCCAGCGTCGTCGACGGCGACGGTGACTGTCGCTGGCTCCGCCGCACGCTCGGCGCCGGCGTGGGCCTCACCGCGATCGGAATCGCCGCCGCGACCACCGGCGCCACGCTGCTGGCGATCGACATGACGCGCCGCCGCGCCCACGCGCGCGCGGAGGACAGCGACGTCGAGGTTCGTGCGTTGCTCGGCCTCAACCGCGTCGGGCTGTGGGTCCGATTTTGAGTCATGACTTTGGAAGGGCTTTGATCATGCTTGCTTATCGCCATGTGTTGCCGTGCCTCTCACTCGCCTCGTGCTTGCTCGCGGGCTGTGTGATGAACAATCCCAGCTGGGACCCTCCGATCGCCGACGGCCAGACCGAGACTGGATTCGACGCGGACGCGGACACCGATGACTGGACGGAGTCGAACCTCGAGATGTCGGGCGACGGCGACGATGAGGTTCCGTTCGACGACGATGACGATGACGACGACGACAATCCCGGCGACGGCGACCTCGGCGACGGTGACGGCGACGGCGACGGCGATGGCGATGGCGATACCGGTGATGGCGATGGCGAGGGCGACGGCGATACCGGCGATGGCGACGGCGAAAACCTCGTGTGCGGCCAAGCCTCGGCTTCGTTTGGTCCCTGCCCGGCCGGCTGCGACGAGTGCCAGGATGGGATCTGCTGGCGCTACTGTGGCGCAGGCGAGTGCCACGATGATTTCCTGCTGTGCCCGGTCGCGTGGTCTTGCCACATCCTGTGCCTCGGCAAGGACAGCTGCAGGGACGCGACCGTGGCCTGCACCGGCTGGGGCGAGTGCACGGTCGAGTGCATGGGCAACAACGCCTGCGCGCAAGCGGATGTCATGTGCGCGGGCGGGCCGTGCAACGTGACCTGCGGGGCCGGGTACAACCAGCCTTGCGAGCGCCTCGATGTTCGCTGCGGCAGCAACGTGACCAAGCTGGACTGCAAGGAGCCCTTCGAGGGCGAGGGGCCAGAGCTGACCCACGAAGAGTTCGCGCAGTGCGAGTGCTCGAACAACTGCGTTCCGGACTGAGTTGGACATGCTGCGCATGTCCAACTCCTCTAGTTTTGATAGCGGGACCGTGGCCGGTCCCGCTCCCCGCCATGGCAAAGCCACGTCGGGGACCCCTCACCCCCTGCTCGGCCCTGGCGGGCCGTCGGGGTGGTTGCAGCATCCGCGGTGCATGAAAGCGACGCTTTCTTGGTAGCCTCTTATTTCGAGCGCTCCCACAAGAAGCGGATGAAGTCGATGCGCGACTTCAACCCCAGCTTCGCGAACGCGGCCGCGAGCAGCTGACGGGTGCGGCTGTACGAGACCTTCATCGCGCGCGCGATGTCGGCGTCGGACAAGCCCTCGGCGACGCCAGCCACCGCCTGCGCCTGACGATTGCTGAGCCCGAACTCGGCGGCGAGCAACGCCAGGCGTTCGTTGGAGTCGACGGCCTTGCCGGGCGATTGCTCGCGGGCCAGCGCGAGCCGACTGGCGACGCCCTCCTCGATCTCGCTCTGCACGGCGTGGCCC
>DATLLB010000543.1:0-3715 GCA_035538075.1 Enhygromyxa sp. | reverse complement strand
ATCTGAGCCCGGTCGAGCTCGCCAATCGGGCGACCTTCGCCAACGCGTGCATGGGCTGCCACGAGGGCGCGACCGGCCTCGATCTCGGCAACGGATTGTTCGGCCCGAGCTCACTCGGATTCGTGCATGTCGACGAGTTCGCGCAGGAGCCCTGCAGCGGCGGCGGACCGTGCTTTGCGATCTCGCCTGCGCTCGATCAGGTGTTCCTGCCCGCGCGCCTCAACGTGCTCGAGAGCTTCGTCGCGTTCGCCTGCGAGGCCAGCTGCGAAGGCGGCAGTCCGGATGCGCTCGGTCTGCTGCTCGCCGGCCCGGCGACCGCCGGGGTGCCGTCGCGCGACGCGGGCGTCGAGCAGCTGCTCGCGTGGGAGCGCTCGCTGCTCGCCGGAGTCTCGGACGTGACGCTCGGCGGGCGCCCGCGCGGGGCTCATTGAACACAGCCGCGCGAAGCAGCGAGCCGGAGACCGACTGAGCGTGATCGATCCGCGCGCGTGCACGTCAACCGCTGCGCCGATGCTCCGAGCTCGCTGCACCCGATCGTTCATCGCCCTCTGGTTGCTCGCGTCGGCCTGCACCGACGACGTTTCGCCCAGCGCCGACGAGACCGGCGGCGAGCTCGAGGATCCGACTTGTCTCGACGACGCGTCGCCCGATGCCGATCCTCCCGTCGAAGGTGAGCCGGTCTGCGCGACCCAGGTCGGCGCGCACGCGAACGCTCAGTGTTCGAGCGGGCCATGTCCGATCACGAACGACGTGATCCTCGCTTGCGACCGCGAGTTCACGCAGTTGGGCCTGCGGGTCGCGGCTTTCGACGACGAGGCCAACCTGCTCTCGTCGAGCGACGAACGTGCGATGTTGCTGAGCTCGGGCAGCAGCGGCGCGACGTTCGAGAGCTTGCCGATCGCATCGCTGCGCCAGACGGCCTTGCTCGCGCGCGACGGCGCAGGTGGGCTCTACGCTGCGCTCGCGGTCCGGCAAGTCGAGGGCGGCTCGGAGGACGGTGTGATCTTGCTGCGGCGTGATCCGAGCGAGTGGACCCCGATCTCGATCAGCGTGTCCGAGCCCGGCGCCCCCTCCTTGCTGTTCGATCTCGAGAGCGTCGGCAACGAGGTTCAATACTGGCACGACGGCGGGCTCGATTGGCCGCAGCACTCGAGCTACGCGATCTCAAACGCGCAAGCGTTCAGCGGTAGCACCTATCCGATCACGCCGGGCTCGTGGACGCACTGGACGATCGGCCACGACGGCGCGATCGTCTCGCTGTCGTTTGCGAAGCAAGGCGGCGTTTGGCAGCTCGGCGCACGGCGTCCCGATCCCGACGGCGTCGAGGTGCTCGGCATCGACTCCACGATCGGCGATCCGGTCGCGACCTGCGAGCCGCTCGGCTATCGCCCGATTCCACCCACGGTGCTGGACGTGCCGGCCGCGACCCTGCCGAGCTACGCGGTGGTGATCCAGCAGCTCGACGGCCTGCACATCGCTTGGCCGAGCGATGCGCAGCAGTACCTGGAGCTGACTGTTCCGGGCACGGCGTTGGCAGGGCCCGAGTGCACGTCGCCCGCACCCTCGGGGCTCGCGATGGATGGCTTCGCCGCGGCGCAGACCGCCGATGGACGACTGTGGCTGGCCTGGGTCGAGGTTCGACCGTGCGACGAGCTCGACACCCTGCGGCTGGCGAGCTTCGAGTTCGAGAATGGGACGCTGACCGAGCAACTCGAGCTCGACATCGATCCGCTCGCCCCGATCGTCCGAACGGTCGAGCCAGCGAACGCACGGGCGATCGATGTTCGCGCGTGGGGGAGCCGGCTTGCGATCGGCCTGCGCACACGCGGCGGCGAGCAGCCTGCGAGCGCTCGGCTGATTCAGCTCGATACGAGCACGCTCTGACCGTTGGAGACCAACCCCGCTACGGTCGGCCCAGATCAATCCACGTCAGCCACAGGCGCAGGTCGAGCTCGATGCGGTGATAGTCCGGCAGCATGTGCTGGCACAGGCGATAGAACGCCTTGTCATGCTCGCGCCCACGCAGGTGCGCGAGCTCGTGGACGACGATCATCTCGAGAAACTCCGGCGGCGCCTGCTTGAAGATGCTCGCGACCCGCAGCTCGTGCTTGGTCTTGAGCTTGCCGCCCTGCACGCGCGTCGCGTAGGTGTGAGTGCCGAGCGCTTGATTGAGCGTGCTGATCTTCTCGCAATAGACGACCTTCGAGAGCGGCGGCGACGAGGCCATCTTCGCCCGCTTGATCGCCATCACGTACTCGTAGAGCGCAGAGCTGGACTGAATCGCGTGCTTGTCCGGGTAGCGGGCCGCGAGCATCGGTCCGAGCCGGCCGGCGTCGATCAGCGCGCGGACCTGGTCCTGCAATTCCTCGGGGTAGTGGGCGAGGTAGGGGGTCATCAAAAGGTGCCGCCGACGTGCACGCCGCCGATCAGCTGATGAACCCGAGCCTGACGCAGGTTGGTCTCGATGTCACAGGTCCGCGAGCTCTTGGTCTTCTCGCACAGCTCGCGGTGGAAGTTGAAGATCAGGTCGACCTTGGCGCCGATGAACACGTGCTTGCCCAGCCAGATGTCGAGCGACAAGCCCGGCCGCAGCGCGAAGCCCTGCGAGTAGATGCGGGTGTCGCCGCCGGGCTGCACGAAGGTCTGGCGCGACCAACCTGGCGCGACCTCGAAGCCGATGTCGATCCGCCAGATCGGAATGTACGCGCGGAGGATGCCGAACACGCCCTGCTGATACGCGTTGCGAAACTCGCGTTGACCGTCGAGCTGCCAGGTCGGGTTGAACCAACCGATCCCGTAGCCCGCACCGAGGAAGAAGGCCGGGTGCGCGCGCCAACCAACGTCGAACGCCATGCCGAGCGAAGGCGCGGTCTTGCCGAGCCCGTCGGCCTTGCAGTCACCCTTGCCCGGCACGCATGCGGACGCGCCGGCCATGATCTCGGCTTGGCCGCCCTTGCGCTTGGGCTTGTTGTCCTTGCGCGCGTGAGCGGTCGACGGGAGCAAGAGCGCGGCGGCGAGGCCGAGGCTGATGGTGGTGATCGTTCGTAGGCGTCGCACGGGGTCGGCGAGGATTGTCGACGAAAATCTGCGGGCGCACAGCACGGGCCCACAAACGGCCGCGCTATTGACCGCAGCGGGGCCGCGTGTGATCTAGGTATATGCTTCGGCGGCTCCGGATCGGTGTCTTCGCCGCTGTGTTCGCGTCGTCGCTGGGCGCCTGCAAGAGCGAAGGCGAGCCGCCGGCTCCGAGCGTACCGATCTCGAATCCAGGCGACGGGGCCATCCGCATCGAGGCCGCCGCAGCGCAGCTCGGACGGCTCGAACGCGAGGTCATCGCAACCGGCATGACCTCGCCGTGGCGCGACGCCAACCTGCGGGCCGAGACCGGCGGCCGCGTGCTCGAGGTCACCGTCGACAACGGCGATGAGGTCATCGCGGGCGCGCTGCTCGTGCGCATCGACGGCTCTCGCCAAGCGCTAGCGATCTCGGGCGCCAACGCGCGGGTCGACGCTCTCGAGCAGGACGTCGAGCTCGGTGCGCGCGAGCTCGAGCGCAAGCAAGGGCTGGTCAACAAGGGCAGCTTGCCCACCGCGCAGCTCGACGCGGCCCAGCACACGCTCGATCGCGCCGAGGCGGCCCTCGAGGGCGCGCGAGCGGACCTCGGCTCCGCGCGACGCTCCTCTCGCGACGCACGCTTGAGCGCGCCGATCGACGG
>DATLLB010000542.1:0-14706 GCA_035538075.1 Enhygromyxa sp. | reverse complement strand
CGAACACGATCGTCCAGCCTCGACACTCGAACACACGGCGAACGCCCGCCGCGTAGCCGAGCCACGAGTAGAACTTCAGCGGATCGCGGTGGGTTTGAACCTCGACCGCCACCGCAGCGACGTGCTTGCCCGATCGAGGATCGGCCATCGCCGCGACCGCCCAATCCGCGTACATGACGTTGTCAGGGCTCGCGGGGTTGGGCAGCTCGTTGGATTCGACCGCATACCCACGGTGATTGGTGCCGATGCTCTCGTCGAAGCGTCGCGCGAGCTCGAACACGAGGCGAGGGTTGTGCTTGAGGAGAAAGAGGAGACCTTGATGAATCGGACTAGGCATCCGAAGGCGATGACACGCGAACCATGGTCGAGCAACGAATCGACGCCACTTTGTCGAGCACTATTTTCGAGTGGCCAACCGGCGGGCCAAAGTGGCCAACCCACGGGCCACTCGGAATGAACGAACAAGCGGGGCGACGTGCATGCACGTGCCCCGCTCGTGATCGCCTGCGCGACGTCTGACGATCAAAACCGAGTCAGATCGACGAACTGCTGGTAGCGGCGCCCGATGTCGTCGCGCGAGAGCCCGCGCAGGCGATCGTACGAGAACCCCTGCACGCAGTAGCTCGCCATCGTCGAGCCCCAGATGATCGCCTTGCGGACGTTGTCGCCGGTCACTTCGCCGGTGCGCGCGAGGTGGCCCATGAACCCGCCCGCGAAGCAGTCCCCTGCCCCGGTCGGATCGACCACGTCCTCGAGCGGCAGCGCAGGCGCGGAGAACAGGCTGTCATCGGGCCCGAAGCACAGCGCCCCATACTCGCCGCGCTTGATCACCAGGGTCTTGGGCCCGAGCTTGCGGATCTTCGCGGCCGCGCGCACGAGGTTGGTCTCTGCCGTCAGCTGCAGCGCTTCCTCTTGGTTGATCGCCAGCACGTCGACGCGCGCGAGCACCTCGAGCAGCTTGTCGTGGGCGATGTCGATCCACAGGTTCATGGTGTCGAGCCCGACCAAGCGCGGGCGCCGGGCCATCTGCTCGAGCACGTCGAGCTGCAAGCTCGGCTGGATGTTGGCGAGAAACAGGAAGTCGCTCTCGCGGTAGCTGGCCGGCAGCTTGGGCGAGAAGTCCTCGAACACGTTGAGGTGGGTCTCGAGCGTGTCGCGAGAATTCATGTTCTCGTGATAGCGGCCCTTCCAGCGGAAGGTCAGGCCGTCGCGGCGCTCGCCGATCTCGAGGCGGCTGGCGTCGATCTCGACGGGCTCGAGCGCCGCAGCCGGGAAGTCGTGACCGATCACGCCGACCAGCTGCACGCGCGTGAGCGGGGACGCGGCCATCGAGAAGAACACGGCGGCTCCGCCGACGCTCTCCTGCCGTTCGGCGGCGGGGGTGATGACCCAGTCGACAGCGACGCTGCCGACGACGACCAACTTGTTGGTTTGCGTGGACATGTTGTTGGATCGAGCTCGAACGAGAGGCTCAGCGCGCGAGCCAAGTTTGAAGATAGTGCCCGATGATGAGGTCGAGGCGCTCGCGCGTGACGGCGGGAATCTTTTCGGGCGTGGTGATCAGCGCGCCTGCCAGCGCGCGCGGCCACGGCAGCTGTTCGCAGCGCTGCGGGAGCGAGTTGGCGAGCTCGAGCACGATCGTGCGCACGCGAGCGACGTTGGCCTGCATGATCGCGACCACCGCGTCGACGCTGACCTCCTCTTCGCTCTGGTGCCAGCAGTCGTAGTCGGTCGAGGTCGCGAGCAACGCGTAGGCAATCTCGGCCTCGCGCGCGAGCTTGGCCTCGGGCAGCGCCGTCATGCCGATGATGTCGCAGCCCCAGCGGCGATAGAGCTCCGACTCGGCGCGAGTCGAGAACGCGGGGCCCTCCATCACCACCAGGGTCCCGCGCGAGTGCAGCTGCTCGCCGCGTGGGAGCACCGCTTGTGCCGCAGCAATGACGCGCTCGCGCAGGCCCTTGTCGAAGGGATCGCCGAACTGCACATGCGCGACGCAACCGTCGCCGAAGAACGTCGACGCGCGCGCTCCCGGACCTTTGCTGGTGCGATCGATCAGTTGATCGGGAATGACGACGTGGCCCGGTGCGATGTCGGCCTGCAGCGAGCCGACGGCCGACACGCTGAGCAGGTGCGTGACGCCGAGCTGCTTGAAACCGTGGATATTTGCCCGGTAGTCGATCTCGCTGGGCAACAACACGTGGCCGAGACCGTGGCGGGCGAGAAACACCACGCGCAGGTGCCCGCCGTCGCGCCGCCGCAGCTTGCCGACCGTGTAGGGGCCCGAGGGCTCGCCGAACGGGGTCTCGAGCGAGACCCGCTCGACGCCCTCGAGCTCGTCCATCGCGTAGAGGCCCGAGCCCCCGACGACGCCCAGCGTGAGCTCGGCGCGCGCCTGGGGCGACGCGGGGTGGGGTTTGGCGGCGGTCATGAAAGGCCGCGCATCCTAACCCCTTGGCTCGGCCCGCTGCTACCGTTTGCGACGGATCAACACGCCGAGGCCGATCAGCGAGAGCAGGCTCCAACCGAGGCCGTTGCGCTCGTCTTCGAGGCTGCACGCGCAACCGTCCCCGCTGTCCTCGGCCCCCGCGCCACCCGTGTCGCCGGTCTCACCCTCGCCGGAAGGATCTCCATCGCCGTCCCCGGTGCTCGGATCTCCGTCACCGTCGCCGTCGCCGTCGCCCGAGGGATCTCCGTCACCGTCGCCGTCGCCCGAAGGATCGCCATCGCCATCGCCACCGCCGTCGGCGACTTCGTAGGTGACCGGCTCGGAGCAGCCGATGTTGCCGTTGCGATCCTCGGCGCAGAGCTCGAGTGAGACCGTGCCCGCGCTGGCGTTGTCGAGCTCGACGCGGAACAGATCACCGCCGACGAACCAACCGTCGACCTCGCTCATCGCTCCGCCGACGTCGAGCATCGCGTAGGCACGGCTGAGCCGCGGGCCCTCGTCGGTGACGGTGTTGTCGCTGACCGCGAACAGCACGACCGTGGCCTCGCCGACGGTGACGTCGGACGTGGCGCTCTGCGTGACGATCTGCGGCGCGGTGGTGTCGACGGCCATGTCCTCGTTGCCGAAGAAGACCTTGTTGGTGGTATCGGCGAACTCGCCCGCGCCGGTGACGAGATCGAGCCGACCGTCGCCATCGAGATCACCGAACTCACCCCACAGGGTGCTGTCGGTCGGGGGCGGGAACGCATCGGAGAGGACTGCAAAGTTCCCGGTCCCGTCGTTCACGAACAAGCGCTCGGGCGTCTGGAGTGAGAGCACGACCGCATCGAAGTCGCCGTCGTCGTCGACGTCGGCGCACGCGACCCCGTTGTCATCCGCCCCAAAGTTGCCGCTCACGCGGGCGTCGGTCTCGTCGGTGAAGTTTCCGGATCCGTCGTTGATCTGCAGCTGCTCCGTGTAACCACCGCCGGTGTTGTCGAACCACAGGTCGAGATCGCCGTCGCCATCGACGTCACAAGGCGTGACGTTGTAGTGGAAGTTCGAACCAGGGCCGGGCGGCGCGAGCGTTCCACCCGCGGCGAACACCCCGGACCCGTCGTTGAGCCACAGCGCCCCGGTCCCACCCGCGTGGGCGTTGACGATCAGGTCGAGATCGAGGTCCCGATCGACGTCGGCGAATTCGACGTCGTCGATGTCGACACCGGAGATCGAGTCGGGGATGGCCCCGTCGGCCTCGCTGAACATGCCGGCGCCGTCATTGATGTAGAGCCGACCAAACGGCGGGCCGTTGCTCGCGTACGCGTCGGCGGCGAAGATGTCGAGATCCCCGTCGCCATCGACGTCGCCCATGCGGGCGGCCCCACTCGCCGGGTAGTCGGTCGGCAACCGCACGTCGGCCTCGTCGACGAACACGCCGCTGCCGTCGTTGATCAACAGCACGTGGGCACTGCCGTCACCCTGCGGCCCGTAGATGTCGGGCGAGCCATCGCCGTTGACGTCGCCGACGGCGATCATCCGCAGGTTGCCTGTATAGCCACCGACGGCATCGGCCGAGACGTTGCTGAAGGCTCCGCTGCCGTCGTTCTCGTAGACCACGAGCGGCTCCGGTGAATCGTTGCCGCTGAAGAAGTCGCCGTAGTTCGCCAACAGGATGTCGAGATCCCCGTCACCGTCGAGGTCGGTGACCCGCAGATGGTTGGTCCAGCAACCGCCGCCATTGCAAGGCTGCGGATCGAGAGCACCCGGCGCGAGATCGACGAGCGGCACGGCGGCGGCCGAGCTGCTCGCAAGCGAGATCGTGAGCCCCGCGAACAGGGGCAACAAAGGCTTGGTCGAGTTCATCGGCGCGACCATAGACCATTTCAGGCGCGAACGCGGCGTGAAGATTTACCGAGCTGACGCCGAACAAACGCACGCGCGGCCGGACGCGCCGCGAGTCATCTGTGATCGAGCTTGCAGTCCTAACCGTGAAGTCGATGGTGGCCGTGGCTCGGTTGCTTGCGAGCGCGAGCAGCCAGGCCCACAGCAACGCATGGCATCCGAGCGTTGGCTGAACCTGGAGCTGCGTGACAGCACCGGCGCGCCGCTGGCCGGAAGACCGTACTCGCTCACGCTCGCCGACGGCAGCATCCGCGAGGGCGCGCTCGATCGCGACGGCGG
This sequence comes from Enhygromyxa sp., assembly GCA_035538075.1. Taxonomy (GTDB): domain Bacteria; phylum Myxococcota_A; class Polyangia; order Nannocystales; family Nannocystaceae; genus Plesiocystis. The sequence goes on along the minus strand of DATLLB010000542.1, from coordinate 10,100 downwards.
CCTGTCCGAGCTGCTCCCGCACGACTGCGATCGCGTCACGCTGATCGTCGCGCAACGTCGCATCGAGCTCGACCTCGTCGGCCTGCCGCCGTGCGACTCGATCGTCGGCGCGCAAGAGCGGCTCAACCACCTGCACTACTCGGTCGGCGAGCCCGATGGCGTGCTCGGTCCGCTGACCATCGCAGCGCTGCGACGCTTCCAGCGGGATCACGGCCTGCCACCCACCGGGGTGCTCGATGCCGCGACGATCGAGCGGCTGCGCGAGGAGCATGGCGCATGAGCCTCGACGTGGTTCGCTTTCGCATCACGCTGGCCGACTCTGCGACCGGGCCGCGCAACCGCATCGTGATCTACGACTGGTTCGTGCGCGGGCCCAAGCGGGCGCCGCCCCGCGGCGGACATCAGGTCGAGCTGCTGATCGACGGCGAGCAGACCTGGTCGCGAGTCGTGGAGGATCTCGAGCGTGCGCGCGAAGAAATTCAGATCTCGATGTGGATGGCGCGACCCGACATGGAGCTGCTGCGCCCGGCCAAGCTCGCCGTCAGCGAGCCGAGCGAGCGCGCCGAGCTGCGCCTGGGCGCGATGCTCGAGCGTCGCGCGAGCGAGGGCGTCGGCGTGCGGCTGCTGATCTGGGGGGTGGTCTACACGCCGATCCTCGATCCGTGGCTGCGACGCTGGTACTGGCGGCGCTCGGCCAACATCGACGTGCTCGAGCAGGATCACCCGCACGTGCTCGGCTCGATCCATCAGAAGACGATCACCATCGACGGCCGGATCGGCTACTGCGGCGGCATGAACCTCAAGCAGAACGACTGGGACACGAGCGAGCACGCGATCTTCGAGCCGCGCCGCAACCCCTACTCGGTCGGCGCGCTGCGGCGCTCGTGGGTGGCCAAGCGCCAGCGACTGCCGGCCTACTTGCCGCGCCACGATCTCGCGGTGCGCATCGAGGGACCCGCGGTCGCCGATCTGCTCGACGACTTTTGTGATCGCTGGGCGCAGGTGCTCGCGGTGCGTCGGCGCTCGCTCTCGGGCCGCATCGTCGATGGTCTGCGCACGCCCACGCGCGAGCTGGCTGCGCCCACCCACACGCCCGAGCCCTGCGGCGACTGTTGGGTGCAGGTGGTCCGGACCACGCCCGGCGGCGAGGACGGGATCCTCGGCGCGTACGTGCGAGCGATCCGCAACGCGCGGCGCTACATCTATATCGAGAACCAGTACTTTCGCAGCCCGCTGATCGGCGAGGAGCTGCGCGAGGCCATCCGCAACAACCCGGCCCTGCGCCTGGCGGTGGTCGTGCGCCCGGTCAACGACGGCGACAAGAGCATGATCGATCCGAGCGGCTACTGGACCGCACACACGCTCGAGCTGATCCGCGAGGTCCGCCCGGAGTTTCAGCTGACCCGGCTGATCGTGTGGGCCCGCGACGCTGAGCGACGGCTGGTCTGGCAGGACGTCGACGTGCACGCGAAGATCATGATCGTCGACGACGTGTGGCTGACGGTCGGCAGCGCCAACATCCACGATCGAGGCTTTCGCAGCGAGGGTGAGCTGAACGTGGTGGTGCTCGACAAGCAGCTCGCTCGCGAGCTTCGCAAGCGACTGATGGCCGAGCACCTCGAGATCGAGCTCGCGGATCCGCGGCTGTGCGCGATCGAGACTGCGTTCGATCTGTGGGAGCAGCACGCGGATCTGAACCCGCAGCTGCGCGAGCGAGGACAGCCGCCGCGCTCGCGCGTGCACCACTTCGTCCAGCAGGGGCTGCGGCGCCCGCCGTTCGGAGTCGGCAGCGGGTTGTTTTAGTCAGCGCCCGACCAGGATCACCAGGACCAGTCCCTCGCCCTTGCCGGCCCGCGCCACGCCGACGCCGACCTTCGCGGCGGTGTCCAGCTCCGTCCACAGCTCGAGCCCGAGCAATCCTTCGAAGGTGCCCGAGGTCACCTGGTGCTGCTCGAGCGCGTTGAGCCCGAGCGCGAACACCTTCTCCTTGAATTCTTCGTCGCTCATCGCCGGGCCGATGCCGACCGCCGCGTCGGCGCGGGCCTGCGCGAGCTTGCCGAGCGCAGCGTGCCAACCGAGCGGTGGCTTGCCGCCGGCTTGCCGCACCGCATCGACGCGCGAGCGCAGCGACTCGGTCGGCTTGTCGGGCACGTCGGCGCCGGGCTTGGCGTAGAAGTTCTGGGTCAGGAACACCGGCCGCGGCGCGTCGGCGGCGGTCGACTCGGGCTCACCGAAGACCACACCGATGCCGACGTGGGTCACGTCCTCGGCGATCAAGTTGGCGCGGTGACCCGGGCTGTTCATCAGGCTCTCGTGGATGCCCTTGGGCCCGTAGCCGCGCGCCACGTTCTCGCGCACGACGGTGCCCTGGATCCGCGCCCGCTCGAAGCGAGCCGCCGCGTCGCCGGTGGTCGGCGAGACATGCCCGACGAAGCCGCTGTCGGCCATGTCCTGGCTGTGGGCCTTGGCCACCGCCGCGGCGTGATCGTCCCAGGCCAGCGCGGGCAAGCCTCGACTCTCGCGCTCGGCGTTGAGCAGATCGAAGTTGCCGCGGACCACGTCGGCGCTGGTGACCTTGGGGCCGAGCCGCTCGTAGACGAAGCGAATCTCGCTCGGCCGCTCGACCCCGCAGAACACCCGGAAGTTGGCGACGACCTCGGGGCCGAGCTCGCCGTCGGCCAGCACCTCGATCTGGTAGGGCCCGCGTCCGCCATCGCACGCGACCCGGGCTTCGATCGAGTTGTCGCTGCCGACCACGGCCGGCACTCGGGCCCAGCGGCCGCGCGGATCGACACGCTCGATCCGCGGCTTGTGACGCTTGCCGAGCAGCTTGCCCGCGACCTCGATCGTGCCGCCGGCATCGATCGCTACGGGGATCGGCTGCAGCTCGACGCCGCGCTCGACCACCCCGACCATCATCCGCGTCTTGGCCCCACCCTCGACCGCCGAGACGCCCACGCCGACGCGCCAGTGGCCCTTGCCGAGCGTGCGCAGCACCTCATCGACCAGCGCGTCGAGGGCATCGGCGCAGTCGGGCTTGGCCGTGCGATCGCAGCCGTGATCGCTGCCCTGCAGCTCGACCACGACCACGGCCGGCTGCGGATCGCTGACGCCGTGCCAGGCCATCAGCGCGTCGAGCAGCGTGGGCGGCATGTCGAAGCGGCTCGGGCTCGCGACCGAGAGATCGCGGATCATCGCCGACAGCGAGGGATCGTGAGTGAGGTTGCCGCGGTGGCGCGACTCGATGGCGTCGAGGATCGCCGCCTCGACCTCGCTGAGCGCGTGCGGTCGAGCGACGCCGTAGGTCTCTGCCGGCGTCCCGGTTGCGTGGGCGACCGCCTCGATCTCGGTGATGTACTTGGTGCTGCCCTCGAGCGGGCTCGGGGCCTTGCTGCCGCCGTCCGTGCGCGCGCCCGGATCGCACGCGAGCGCGAGCGTCAACATCACAGCGGGCAACATGCTCTTCACTCGCATCTCATTCCTCGGGTGCCTCGAGCACCAGCTCGGCGGCGTTCTTCCAGGCGTGAAAATCGGGCTCGATGGTCGGGCTCAGGGCCAAGCCGACCTGCGTGCGCCGGTCGGGCTTGTCGAGCCGAAACACGTTGACGCGCAGGGTCATGTCCGGCTTGGGAGGACAACGCACGCTCGAGCGCTTGCACAGCTCGGCCCACGAGAACGCGAGCTCGACCGTCCAGCGCCGATCGCCGCCGCGTCGCTCGAGCTCGCCGTCGAGCTGCACGGCGCTGCGCCAGGTGCCGTCCCACTGCTCGTCGCCCTTGCGGTACTGCGGGAAGCGAGCGTCGAACTGCACGTTGCGCGGCGAGACCTGATGCTCGAGGTAGTTCTTGCCGCTCGCATCGCCAGCGATGAACACCTCGAAGGCCTCGTCGCGGTAAAGCGGATCGTCGCGGTTTTGGTGCGGAGCGTAGAGGTCGCGATCGGGCAGCGACGCGGCCACGTAGAGGTGCTCGCGGTCCCACGCGAACCACACCTCGGTTGCGCCGCCGAGCTTCGCGTCGATGTCGTCGGCCGGCTCGCCCGTGCGGCTGTGGACCAACACCGCGCCCTCGCGCTGCCAGATCGCTTCGTCCAGCGCGCCGTCGAGCGTCGGCGCTTCGTCGTCGCCGAGCGCTCGCGCGAGCACGCGAGTGGGTCGCCGCTCGACCGGGACCACGCCGAGGATCGCCCGACCGCCGAGCGCTCGCGTGCCGTCGGAGAGCATCTCGCTGCGCGGGCCGGCGATGACCGGGACCGGCGTGCGACCGCGACGAAGCTCGAGCGCGACCACGGCCCAGTCGGCGTGCCAGTGGGGCCCCGGCGGCGGCAGCTCGAAGCGCTGCGGACCATCGCTGGTGATCGTCACGTCGATCCACACGCTGCGCGGATCCTCGGGCTGGCCGGGCGTGTCGAAGGCGACCTCTTGCCGCGCCGCACCACGCGGCGGCAACAGGCCGAGGCGGCCGGTCGCGTCCTGCAGACCCTCGGCCTCGAACTCGACGATCACCGGGCGACCCGGCGCGCCGTCGCGATCGGGCTGCAGCGGCGTCGGTCCGATGCGGCGCTGATCGACGCGCGCGAGCACGAACTCGATCGCGCCGAGGAAGCGCTCACCCTCGACTTCGCTGGCCGGATCGATCGGCTCGGCGACCACCACGGTGCGATCGCTCGGTCGAGCCTCGTCGCCCGCGCAGGCGCAAGCTAGCGCGAGCAGCAGTCCGCAGGCACCCTTCGACCAGCTCGTGCGCAGCATGAACAACTCAAAAGCGCAGGGTCAGGCCGCCGCTCGGCGACGGCTGGCGACCGACCGCCGTGTCCTTGCGCTCTTCCACGCTCGACGAGATCGCGACCCCGACGATGGCCCCGGCCGTCGCGACGATCGCTCCGAGCGTGACCCAGAAGTACCACTTCTTGACGATCGGCTCGCGCGGCTTGGGTTGGTCGACAGGCTCCGGTTTGGGCTCGGGCTTGGGCGCGAGCGCGGCGAGACGCTCGGCTCGTTCGCGGTCGAGCTGCTCGCGGTGAGCAGACCCAGGCTCATCGGCTCGCTCACCGCGAGAGCTCGCCTCGATCTCGTCGCGCAGTTGCTCGAGCGCGGCGCGATCGTCCGTGGCCTGCTCGGGCAGCGCCGCGATCGCTCGATCGAGGGCCGCCTTCGCGCGCTCGTAGTCGCCGAGCGCGAGCTGAACCTCGGCCTCGAGCGCCAGGTTCTCGGGCGTCGGCTCGGCGGCGCTGCGAGCCTCGGCGAGCTCGCGCGCAGTGGTCAGATCGCCGGCTTCGAGCGCGGACCGGATCGCAGCGGGCTCGGCGATCGCCGTCGCCTCGCCGCTCGCCGCCGGCCCTTCGGGCGTGGGCCCCTGCGCTGGCGCTGCGCCGACGCTGACCGGCAGCGCGAGCGTCAGCGCGACCAGACCGGCGCACAACGATCGTCCGAGCCCGACTGCTCGAGGGAGTCGCACGAGCTCAGTCATACACGTCGTCTTTGATGGTGGGCAGCTCCGACCCCGGTTCGGGCTCGGGCTTGGGCGGATCGGCTTGTGGCGGCTCGGGATCAGGCTCGGGCGCAGGATCGTCGCTGCTCTCGGCCGCCGGTTTGGGATCGGATTTTTGCTTGCTCGGTCGGGTGCGCTTGCGATCGACCACCGTCGCGGCGGGCTCGCGCCCGAGCCGATCGAGCCGCCCTCGGAGCCCGCGCCCGTCGAGCCGCAGCCGGCCGTCGAGCGCGGCGTCGCTCGACTCCGGCGTGACGGTCGGAGTCTCCTCGGTCGCGACCTCGCTCGGCTGCGTCGCCGACGGCTCCTGCGGCTCGGCCGTTCGAGCGTCGCGCAGGGTCAGCCACGTCACGCCGACGATCGTGACGACCGCGAGCGCAGCACCAAGCCCAACCGCGAGCCCGTGCTTCGCAGGCCGCGGGACCGCGACGCTCGGGACCACGACGGGCAACGTCGCGGACGTTGCTGCAGGCGCGTGACCGATCTGCGTGCCCGAGCGAGCAACCACCACCGGCCCGACCGCGTCGCTCGAGAGCTCGCGCGTGGCCTCGGAGATCACCTGCGTGTCGACGCCCGCCACCGCCACGTCACCGCGCGGCCCAACCTCGATCGTCCGCAGCACGCCGCCTTGCTGCGCGAGCAGGCTCCGAAGCTCCGCCCCGACCTGCTCGGCGCTCGGTCGCACGCGCGGATCCTTGTCGAGCAGCCGCATGCACAGCTGCGCGACCACGTCCGGGATCGCCCGCTCGGGCGCAGCCTGTCGCGGATCGAGCGGCAGCGTGTGCACATGATTGGCGAGGATGCCCATGAAGCTGTCGGCCACGAACGGCACGTTGCCCGTCAGCATCTCGTAGAGGATCACGCCGACGCTGTAGAGGTCGGCCGCGCCGGTCAGCTCGGCGCCCATCACCCGCTCGGGCGCGAGGTAGTACGGCGTGCCGAGCAGCGCCCCTTGCCGCGTCTGAAAGCCCTCGCCGCCGGCCGTGATCTTGGCGATGCCGAAGTCGAGGATCTTCACGCGCGCCTGGCTCGAGCGGGTCGCGTCGGCCTCGGGCAAGAACACGTTGGCCGGCTTGATGTCGCGATGCACGACCGCCGCCCGATGGGCGGCCGCGAGCCCGTCGCACAGCGACGCGAGGATCAACAAGCCCTCGTCGAGCCGCGCGCTGCGATCCATCCAGTCCTCGAGGCTCTCGCCCGCGAGCAGCTCCATGACCATGTAGGTCTGCTGCCGGGCCGCGATCGCTTGGCTGGCGAAGTCGACGACCTCGACGATCTCTGGCGCGCCGATCCGACTGGCCGCGAGCGCCTCCTGGCGAAAGCGGGCGAGGTTCTCCGCCTCCGAGCCCGCGTCGCGGCGCAGCAGCTTGAGCGCGACGCGACGGCGCAGCACGATGTGCTGCGCTTCGTACACGCGACCCATGCCGCCTTCACCGAGCAGTCGGAGGATCTGGTAGCGATCGCCGATCACCGATCCGACCCCGAGCGGCGGATCCGGATCGGGGCGATTCTCACTGCCGAAGCGAAACGGTCGCGTCGCTCGACCGCCCGTCTGCGAAGGCCGCGGTGCCCCCAGCCGCTCGTCGGCGTGAGCTCGGTGCGGGGCGCTGGCGAAGCGCGGGCCGCTGACGTCCGCCGGGGCCAACTCCGGGCGCTTGGGCAGCCATGCGGCCGTCGGGGACCCCGCCACGGCGCCCACCATACCACTGTTTCTGAGCCCGCTTCTCTCGGCCGAAATTGCGCTACAAACCGGCCGTGCCCAAGAGCTCCCGCAAGCTCGACGCCCTCGCTGCCCTGCTCGAGCGCACCAATGGTGATCCCAAGCGGATCGAAGCCGTGCGCCGCGCTCAGAACTTCCGTCGATCGTGGATCGACCTGGCCGAGATCCTCTGTCAGGTCCGCGCTCGCAACCTGCACGAGAAGTGGGGCTACACCGACTTCTACGACTACGCGACGGACGAGCTCACGCTCAAGCGCGCGACCGTGGACAAGCTGACGATCAGCTACAACACGCTCGAGCGTCACGCCCCGCAGGTGCTGGAGCGCGACGGCGTCGCGACCAAGATCCCCGACTACGACGCGCTCGAGTACTACCACCGCACGGTCGGCGAGCTCGAGGCCGTGACCGAGTCCGACGAGGAGGCCGCCAACGAAGATCCCGAGCGCCCGCGTCGACGCGGACGGGTCCCGCAGCTGCCCTCGCCCGAGCTGCGCCAGGAATTCGAGGAGGCCGTGTTCAACGAAGGCCAGCCGCTCGGCGAGCTGCGGCGGCGCTTCGATCAGCACTTCTTCCCCAAGCCCAAGGGCGCCGAGGAGCTCGAGCGGATCAAGCGGGCCAACGCCACCGCCCGCAAGCTGGCCGAGCTGCTCGCCGAGATCGACGGGCTGCCCGAGACGCTGGTGCGCAAGCTCGAGGCCGAGCTCGGCAAGCTGCGGGCGCAGCTCGATGACCTCGCCGAGCCAATCAAGGATCAGGTCGCCAAGGCGACCGCGCGCGCGAACAAGCGAGCGCTCAAGGCCCGGGCGGAGTTCGCCGAGCAGCTCGCGCGCGGTGGCGACGAGGAAGCGGAAGCGGTCGCCGAAGAAGGCGACGACGGCGAGGCGGGCACGCCCGAGAAGGCCCCCCGCAAGCGCAAGCGCTCGGCCGGGTGACCACCCCCCCCGCCCGATTTGCGTTGGTTGCAACCAGCGTGGCTCAGACCGCCGTGCTCGACCAGCTCTCGTTGGCCTCGGTCGCTCCCGCATCGCGGGCGGGCGGCACGAAGATCCGAACCCGTGCCCCAGCCCCCGGCGCGCTCTCGACCTCGATCGCCCCGCGATGGCTGCGAACGATCGCTAGCACGGCCGCCAACCCAAGCCCGCGCCCGGCCGCGCGCGTCGAGAACCACGGCTCGAAGATGCGCCGACGCGTGGCGTCGTCCATGCCCGAGCCGGTGTCGCGGAGCTCCAGCCACACGTAGCGTCCCGTCCTCAGCTCAGCGTTCTCCACCAAGCCCGCGAGCGCCTCCGCCGAGAACTCATCGCAGCCGGTCGCGACCGTCAGCTCCCCCGGCCCCGCCCCGATCGCCTCGGAGGCGTTGACCACCAGGTTCATGATCAGCTGCCGCAGCTGCGCGCGATCGCCTTCGATCTCCGGCAGATCGGGGTGCAGAGCCAAGCGAACGCTGACGGCGCTGGACACCACGGCGTTGATGCGCTCGCTCAGCTTGCTGATCAACGAGCTGAGCTCGACCGGCTCGCGGACCAGCCGACCACCGCCCGCGAACTCGCGCATCCGCTTGGTCAGCTCGGTCGCGCGCTCGGCCGCCACCTCGATGTCCTGCAGGCACGCGGCGGCGAGGCTGTCGTGATCGAGCTCGTCGAGCGCGATGCCGGCGTTGCCGAGCATGCCGGTGAGTAGCTCGCCGAACTCGTGAGCGATGCCGCCGGTCAGCACCGAGAGGCTCTCGAACTTCTGCGCCTTGCTCTCGAGCTCGCGACGCGATCGCTCGAGCTTGCGACGATCGCTGACGTCCTGCGCGACCGCGATCACCAGCGGACCTTCGTCGCCCTCGCGCCGCACTCGCGCGACCACGAACAGCTCGCGGATCTGGCCCTCGACCAGCAACCGATGCTCGATCGTCAGGCGCGAGCCGCCCTCGCGGATCAGCTTGTCGAGCGCGCGGCGGGTCAGCTCGACGTCATCGGGATGGATCAGATCGAGCAGCGCCTCGAGGCCCGCGCCCGCGTCGGCGCGACCACAGAGCCGCTCGAACTGGGCGTCCCAGCGCAGCGTGTCGGTCTGCGGCGCCCAGGTCCAGCGGCCCAGTCGCGCGAGCTCCTGCGCCTCGGCCAGCGCCGCCTCGCGCTCGCGCAGGACCTCGGTCATGCGCACGTTCTCGGTCACGTCGAGCGCGAGGCTGCCGACCAGCCGCTCGCCGCCGACGCCGTCGACCGGAAACTTGGCGCCCTGCCACCAGTGAATCTCGCCGGCCGCGTCGACGACCGGCTCGAGCATGTCGACGAAGCCATCGGCCGTGCGCACCTTCTCGTCGATCACCCGCGTGCGCGCGGCCATGCCCGCGGGCAGCAGCTCCTCCTCGCGCCGACCGACCGCCTCGCGCGGGTCGACCCGAAACTGCTCACCAAACGCCCGGCTGGCCCAGACCAGGCGCCGCTCGGGATCGGTGATGTAGGCCACGCACGGCGACGCGTCCATGAAGGTTCGAAAGCGCCGCTCCGATCGCTCGAGCTCGGCCTCTCGGGCCGCTCGCTCGTCCGCATCCTCGTAGGCCTTGAGCACGGTCCCGCAGGCGCCGAGCAGCGGCGCGAGACCATCGATCTCTCGCCAGGTCAGGAACAGGAGATCGTCGGGTTGCGACAGTCGGCCGCGGTCGACCAATTGGCGCCCGAGCTCGCGCACGACCGCACGCAGCCGGCTGTAGAGCAGCGCCTGCCGCAGCCGCACGCGCTCGCGCAGGGCGATCGCCCGCTGCGTCGCATGCAGAGCGCGAGCGAAGATCAGCCGCCACAGCGGTGACAATTGCCGACGGACCGCGGCGATGGCCTCGTCGCGTCGCAAGCCAAGCGACGCGAGCGTGTCAGCGGGCGAGGGCCCGTCGAGGCTCAGAT
>DATLLB010000541.1:0-5167 GCA_035538075.1 Enhygromyxa sp. | reverse complement strand
GCCCGGCCGCGGCCCGCTGATTTGTCGCTCCTCCACGCCGCGCCGGGCTGATTGGGGACGCTGCCCGCGGCGGTCGATGCCGCGACCTAGCGCGCGCGTGCAGCTGGGCGAATCGAGAAAGCCCTACGTTCGCGCATGCCGGAGATTCTGCGGCTTGCAGAACGTCGTGCGACACGGGCCTTGCATTGGCGGCGAGCGTGCGCGGCCTAAACTGACCATGTTGTCAGGACCAGCACCAAAGATTCGACGGCTCGCGTCGGAGTATCTGCTGCCCCCACTCGATTCCGAGCTGCACTTCACCTATAGAATCACGATTGCGAATGTGAACGGAAGACCTGGGGTTCATGTGCTCACGCTCGACCCCAACTCTTGCATCCTGGACGAGTTTGCGCGGCCGCTCGGCTGCACGCTGATGGCCAACCTCGAATTCGAGGTGACGCTCGAGCACCGCGCCAGCAAGGGCTGCGAGTCGCTGTACGAGCTTAGCTCGCGCGAGCACCTGCCGGCGCGCTTTCAGCTGGTGCTATGCGATGATGGTCAGTGCCCTGCCCGGCTGCTGACGCTCGATCGAGACGGACAAATCACGCAAGTCATTTATCTGCTCGCCGTCGATGTCGCCGGCCGTTGTCGCTAGCGCTCCGCGGATCGCCGGCAGCGACGCCGAGGGTGTACTCGTCCGCAAGGGTAGGAAAGTCCGCCGACGCGTGTCCCGCCATGCGCCCACGATCCGATGCGGGCCGCACGTGGTAGGGATCCGCCCGGGAGCGGCATGCCTCGGTTCGCCAAACAAACGCCCACGACTTTGCTCATCTATTTCGTACGCGTCTTCGGCTGGCTCTCGAAGACCATTCTCGCGCTCGCCTCGGTCTCGATGTGTGCCACTTCCGTCGCGCTGGTCATCTCCTCCTTGATCAAGGCCGGCACCGCATTCACGTCAATGCCGGCGGTCCAGTCCGATCTGCTCGAGTCCGTCAGCCTCGTCGTCATCTCCGTGGCGATCATCGACCTGGCCAAGTACATCCTCGAGGAGCTGATCCGGGATCGAGAGCTCCGCGAGCCGGCCGAGGCGCGCGAGGCCATCACCAAATTCATCGTCGTCATCGCGCTCGTCATCGCAATCGAGAGCATTGTATTCATCTTCAACCTCGGTCACTCGGAGCCGCAGGGGCTGATCTATCCCGCGCTGCTCTTGCTCGTGTTCGTGTTGATGATCGTGGGTCTCGGGCTCTATCAGCGGCTGAGCCTCGCGGGCGAGCGGCAGCTCGGGAGCATGCGCCAGTCGGACTCCGGAGCGCTCGACGACCAGGACTTCAGCCTTTCCCCGCGAGCACCAGAGCGAGCCGCTCCGGAGTCGGTGGCTTGATCAGGTGGGCGTCGAACCCCGCGTTGCCCAGCCGCGCGTCCTCTCGTCGATAGCCGGTCACGGCGACGATTCGCACGGCTTGGCCCAGCCTTCGACGCAGCTGCGCCGCAACCTCGTAGCCATCGATGTCCGGCAGCCCGAGGTCGAGCAGCACGACCTCCGGTGCGAAGTTGTTCAGGGCCTCCAGCGCCGCTTGCCCGTCGAAGACCGTGTGAACTTGATGTCCATAGCTACGCAGCAGCTCCGCGAGCGAGAGCGCGGCGTCCTCCTCGTCGTCGACCACCAGCACCCGCATTGGCGCGACCGCATCCAGCTGCGGATCCGCAGGCCGATGATCGCGCTCGACCGGCGCCTCCTCGATGCGTGGAAGCAGCACCACGAATTCGCTGCCGAGGTCGGGTCCGGCGCTGAACGCCTCGACCTTTCCGCCGTGCATCTCGACCAGCTGCCGAACCAGCGCCAGCCCTATGCCCATGCCGCCCTTGGCCCGATCGAGCCGCTGGGCGCCCTGCGTGAACACCTCGAAGATGCGCGGGAGCAGCTCCGGCTCGATTCCCATCCCGGAGTCACGGACGGAGATGCGAGCCCAGCGATCGTTCGCGTCGATCTTCAAGCAGATCGTGCCGTGGTCCTCGGTGTACTTCACCGCGTTGGTGAGCAGGTTCTCGACCACTTGCACGAGTCGCACGAAATCGCCATTGATGCGCAGCGTGCCCTTGCCCGGCAGCGACAGCACCAGCTCGTGCTCGGCGACCGTGAGCATCGACTGCACACCTTCGACGGCCGCGTTGGCGACGTCGACGAGATCGACGACACCGAGCTCGAGCACGATCTTGCCGGAGCTCACGCGCGAGATGTCGAGCAGCTGATCGAGCATGACCGTCATGCGCTGGGCCTGCCGCACGAGCCTCGCGTGAATCGTCTCGAACTGCTCGGAGCGCGCCCCCTCGCGCTCCAGCAGCGCGAGGCCATTGACCACCGCCGCCAAGGGATTGCGCAGCTCGTGGCCGAGCATCGCCAGAAATTCGTCCTTGCGCTGCTGCTCCTGCGTGCGCTTCATCGCCTCGTCCTGGGCTTCGCGCAGCGGCGTCACGTCCTCGATCGACATCAGGATCAGCGACGTCCGGCCGGGCCGCTCCAGCAGACTCGCGGTCAACCGCAGGTTGCGACGGCCAATCCACTCGAAGTCTTGCTCGAGCTCGAGCTCCTCGACCCCGGCCTTCTCGCGCAGGACTCGCTCGAGCAGCTCGCGCAGACGAGGGACATCCCACGCGCCCCCGCACAATCGCCGCATTCGCACCCCTTCCAGGTCTTCCTTGCGGGTGGCGAAGGTCTCGTAGAAGGCGTCATTGGCCGAGACCGCCGTGAGCTCGTGATCGAACACCACGAACGGCTGCCTCGACGAGCGCACAATCGATTCGGCGAAGTAGCGGGCCTCTTCGCTCTGCTCGGTGGCGAGCTTTTGCGCGGTGATGTCATAGAAGATCATGCACACACCGTCGAGCCGATCACCGGCACGGAACGGCACGAATTTGCGCAGATACCAGCGGCCATCGTCGGCGCGCACCTCGGCCTCCACCGGGCTCAGCTCCTCGAGCACCTTCGCGGCGTCGGCCAACATGCGCTCGTCCTGCACGCGCTTTTGAATGTGCTGGATCGGCCGGCCGACGTCGGAGGGCACCAGCCACATCGCCCGCTCGGCCGCCGGCGTGTAGCGGCGGACCCTGAGCTCACGATCCAGGAACACCGTGGGGATCGTGGTCAACACGAGCAGATTCTCGAGGTCGGCATTGACCCCGCGCAGCTTCTCGTTGCGATCCTCGAGCTCGCGGTTGACAGTCAGCAGTTCCTCGTTGATCGACTGGGCTTCCTCCTTGGTGGTCTCGAGCTCTTCGTTGCTGGACTGCAGCTCCTCGTTGAGCGAGACCAGCTCCTCATAGCTGGCCCGATACTCCTCGTTGGCGTTGTCGAGCTCCTCCATCGCGCCTTGCAGCTCGATCTGGGTCTCCTGCAGCTGCGTGGTCAGCCGGCGGACCAGCGCCTCGTCGACCTCGCTGACGATCGGCGTTGCAGGCGACTCCACGAGTGCCGACTCGGGGTCGTCGTGAAAGGCGACCAGGAACAGGCCCTCGTCGACCGACGGGATCGACTCGATGGTGACCGCGACGCGCACCAACCCGGCGCCGCGCCGCAGCTGCACGCCCGTGAGTCGCACGGTCTCCCGCGCTCCGATGGCTTGCTTGAGCGCCGGACGCAGCTTGGCGTAGAGCGAGGCGTCGTGGATCCACGACAGCAAGTCGAGGCGCACCTCGCCGATCGGCGGCGACACATAGTTGTTGATCGGCCCGAACAGGTGCAGCACGTTGCCGGCCTGGTTGATCACCACACACGCCGCGACGTGACGCTCGAGCACGTAGAGCTCGAGCGCACGCTTGACTCGGCTGGCGCTTCGGGTCGTAACCGCAGTGGCGCTGCCACGAGCTGCCCCACCTGGCTGGAACGAGCCAAAGCCGTTCTGCGCCGGCGTACGAACGCTCCACGGCGCGAGGCTGGTCCGGTGCGCCTCGCTCTTGCGGTACACCCGAAACTTGCTCGAGACTGTCGTGAACAGATCGCTCTGCCGGTTGACGGTCTCGGAGTTGCCGAGCCAGAGCACGCCGTTGGTGCGCAGCGCAAAATAGAAGCGACTGACACAAGCCTGCTGCGCGTGCGGCTCGAGGTAGATGAACAGGTTGCGGCAGCTGACGAGGTCGATCCGCGAGAACGGCGGCTCGGTCAGCAGGTCGTGCTGGGCCAGGGTCACCACGTCACGTACTCGGGCCTCGATCTGATAGTGATCGCCGCTCCTGCTGAAGAATTGCGCGAGGCGTTCGGGTGAGACTTGCTCGGCGATGCTGGCCGGGTACAGGCCGCGGCGCGCGAACGCGATTGCCTTTTGGCTCACGTCGGTGGCGAACACCTGCAGCTTCGCGTGGCTCTGCCGGCGATCGAGCTGCTCGAGCAGCACCATGGCCAAGCTGTAGGCCTCTTCTCCGCTCGCACAGCCAGCCGACCAGACCCGCACGGACTCCTGTGCCTGGCGCGGCCCGTCGAGCAAGCTCGGGATGACCTCTTGCTCGAGATAATCCCATTGTTCGGGGTCACGGAAAAAACGGGTGACGCCGATCAGTACGTCCTGATAGAGCGCCGCCAGCTCCTCGGGGTGCTGCTCGACATATTGAAGATAGTCGGCCCAGCCGCCAAACGGCTGCATCGACAAGCGCCGCTGCGCCCGGCGCTCGAGCGTGCCCTTCTTGTAGTCGCGAGCGTCGAATCCGTGGTCACTCGCGAGCAGACGCAAGACCCCCTCGAAGCCGGCCGAGGCCGGCCGAGCGTCGGCGCCATCTTGCTCTCTCGCGGGCGGTTCGACGCGCGCTCGCGGCTCGGTTGAGCACTCGAGCAAATACGGCAGCATCGCTTCGGGATCCAAGACGGCGTCCACATGTCCGGTCTCGATCGCGCTCTTCGGCATCGCCGGGTACTCCGCGGTCGCGGGTTCCTGCGCGATGCACAGGCCGCCCGCAGACTTGATCGCTGCGAGCCCGGCCGCGCCGTCGGTGCCGATGCCCGACAAGACGACCGCCGCGGCGCGCTCGCCGTAGGTCTCGGCCAGCGACGAGAACAGCACGTCGATCACCCCGCCGCCCGTGCCGGCTCGATGGAGCGGCGGACCGGGCTGCAGCTCACCGTCGAACACGCGCAGCGAAGTGTTGGGTGCGATCACGTAGACGTGGTCCGGCTCGAGCGGCTGCGTCTCGGTCACCT
>DATLLB010000540.1:0-4377 GCA_035538075.1 Enhygromyxa sp. | reverse complement strand
CTGCCGGCCCGCTCGGGCCGTAACCTTCCACGGGACGCCATCCATGAACACTCTGCTCGCCAAGCTTCCCGCCTTTGCCCTTCCGTTCGTGACCCGTTCGCTGCGCGGCGGTCGGGGCAAACGCTACGTCGCGTTCAGCTTGCTGATCGCCGCCGCCACCTTGCTGATGGGCCTGTGGATCACCCTCGGCCGCGGCACCTTCGAGCAGGGCCTGCGCGTCGAGTTCGGGGTCGAGGCCGACGAGTGGTCCCGGCAGCAGCGCGAGTTCGTGGTCTTCACGCACGACCGCTTCGAGCTCGAGCATGCCGAAGACGAAGCCGAGCACATGCGACGCGTCGGTCCGTTCGCCGAGCAGGGCCAGAGCTACAGCGAGATGACGCTGATTCGCGATCATGGTCGGGACCTGCTCGAGCTCGCGGCTTGGTCGAGCAACACGCTGGCGCCCGAGCACCTCGCCCTGCGCGATCAGGCCCGAGCGTTGCTCGACCCCAACCAGACCCGCGCGTGGACGAGCTACCAGTACTTCCCGTGGACCCAAGCCGCCGAAGTCGCGATGCTCGAGCGAGTCGTCGCGCGGCAAGGCATCCCCGAGGTCGTGCGCTACGAGTCCCCGCTCGAGCTCGGCGACGCGCTGACGATCGTGGGCTTCATGGCCGGGCTGATCCTGGCGGCCTGCGCGACCGTGTTCGTTCCGCTGCTCGTGGCCGTGCAGCAGGCGCAGGAGCGACATGAAAACACCCTGACGCCGCTGACCGGCACCTCGCTCAACCCCCGCGAGCTCGCCTTGGGTCTCGCGTCCGGACCGGCCGCAGTCGTGATGATCTTCGCGGCGCCGCAGCTGGTCCTGTTCGGAGCCTGCGCGCTGTTGGTCGGCGACCTCTTGGTCGCGCTGAGCCTGTTGGTCGCGCTCGCGGCGAGCGGTCTGTTTCTCACCTTCGCCGGGCAGCTGCTCGGACACCTGGTCGGTCACCGCCGCACGCCGGGCATCGTCGCGATCGCGCTGATGACCTTGCTCTCCGTCTCATGGCTGCTCGGCGGCGGAATCATGTCCGAGCTCAACCACGAGATCGCCGGCTTCGCGGCGGTGATGCCCACGATCGGGCTCTCGGGCTTGCTGGTCGAGACCTTCGCCGACCTCTCGCCGCTCCGACACTTCGAGACCGTCCACCTCGCGACGCTGGCCTGGTCGGTGGCGGCGCTGGTGTTCGCCGGTCTGACCCTCACCGCGCTCGCGCACAAGATCGAAGGTCGGCGCGGCGCCCCGCTGAGCCCGGGCGCTGCGCTGCTGGGCGCGCTGACGTGCGTCGGCCTGATCAACCTCGCGCTCCCCTTCGATCATGTGAAGGAAGGCGTGCGGATGTATCTGGGCCTCGCGGGCCTGTCGGTGCCGTTCACCATCCTGCTGATGGCGCGAGTTCCGATCGGCGATGAGCCGCCGCGTCTGCGTCGGGTCCCCGTCGCCAAGCTGCTCGGCGAATTTGCGGGCTGGGGCGCTGCACACGTGGTGGTGGCGGTCGTGATGCCCGACTTCGCGCCGCACTCGCTGCACGCCGTCGCCCTGCTGTGGATTGGCTGGTGTGTGGTCACGCTCGGGCTCATCGCCATCCGCGTGGTCGCGGTCCCCACCAGCATCCTCGCGCACCTGTTCGTCGGCTTCTGCGGCGCGAGCCTGATCATGGGCTACCTGCAGGCGATCTACTGGGCGTTCGAACGCAACCACCGGATCGACGACATCTTCGCCATGAGCGAGGTCAGCCCCGTGCTCGGGCTCGTGCAGGTCGCGGTCACCTTCGGCGTCCCGCTGATGCTTCTGCGTATCTTGCGCAAAAATCTGAGCTCGCTGCGGGACTTCTAACCTTCCATTCCTATAAAGACCCGCTAATCTCGGGGCATGACTCTGCGCGCGTCCTTGCCCCTCGTTCTGCTCCTGTCGGTCGCCTGCGTCGAAGCGCCCACGCGCAGCGCCGAGGCTCAGCCCGGCCAAGCGAAGTCCGAGCAGCCCGCCGCGAAGACTCCCGCGGTCGAGCCGAGCAAGCCGCAGCCGGGCTCGACCGAGCTCACTGCCGAGGAGCTCGAGCTGCTCGACGCCGACCCCAAGACGCTGAGTCCCGACCAGAACCGCAAGCGCGCCTATGCGCTGCGCAAGAAGATCATGCAGAACCCCGACTCCCCGCAGGCGCAAGCGCTCGAGGAGGCACGGGCCGCGGCGCTCGGTGGTGAGTTGACCGAGGAGCAGGTCAACCCCGACGCCGCGAAGAAGGATCCGGGCATGGTGATCGAGTTGCCCGAGCACCTCAAGGATCCGCGCGTCAGCAAAGACGACCCGGCCAAGTAATCTCGATCTCGGTTCGCAGCTCGTCGCGCGTCGGCTGAGCCAATCGCAAAGCCTGCTGTGGCCCTCGCTTGGCCGCGCAAGCTCTGCCGCTGGCTTGGTCTGCAATGCACGTGCGCCAGAGCCCCCAGTGATTCGCAGCGCTGTCGCCTCAGATCGGCGAGACGCGAAGAAACTGCGAAGCCGCCCGCGCTGACGTGCATCGCTTGCAGCGATGAGCGTCGTGCAGCTCGGCTAATCAACGGGCGCGACGGTCAGCGCGACCGCCGACGCACCCGTGAGCGTCATCTACTTCCTGCTCCCCCTGGCTGGTCTGCTCGTGGCCGCAGCCGTGACCGCGTTCTACCTCGCGGCCCGGAGCGGGCAGTTCGACGACCTCGACACGCCCCCGCTACGCATCTTGTTCGACGACGAAGAGAAGCCGTGATGAGCGACGCCAAACCCAACACCGAAACGATTCGCTACGACGACGCGATCGTGCGCAAATTCGCCTATGCGACGATCATCTGGGGTCTGATCGGCATGCTCGCCGGGCTGTTGCTCGCGCTCGAGCTCGCCGATCACCGCTTCAACCTGCACCAGACCATCGCGTTTGGGCGCCTGCGCCCGGTCCATACCAACGCGGTGATCTTCGCGTTCGTCGGCAACGGCATGTTCGCCGGCATCTACTACTCGTCGCAGCGCCTGCTCAAGACCCGCATGGCCAGCGACCTGCTCTCGAACATCAACTTCTGGGGCTGGCAGGCGATCATCGTCGCGGCCGCGATCACGCTGCCGCTCGGGTTCACCAGCTCCAAGGAATACGCCGAGCTCGAGTGGCCGATCGACATCGCGATCGCGCTGGTCTGGGTGGTGTTCGGCGCCAACTTCTTCATGACGCTGGCGCGGCGGCGCGAGAAACACCTCTATGTCGCGCTGTGGTTCTACATCGCGTCGATCATCGCAATCGCGGTGCTGCACATCGTCAATTCGATGGCCGTGCCGGTCGGCGCGCTCAAGAGCTACTCGGCGTTCGCCGGCATCCAGGACGGCCTGGTCCAGTGGTGGTACGGGCACAACGCGGTCGCGTTCTTCCTGACCACCCCGTATTTGGGCCTGATGTACTACTTCGTGCCCAAGGCCGCGCAGCGGCCGGTCTATAGCTATCGGCTGTCGATCATTCACTTCTGGGCGCTGGTGTTTCTCTACATCTGGGCCGGCCCGCACCACCTGCTCAATTCGGCGCTGCCCGACTGGGCGCAGAGCCTCGGCACGGTGTTCTCGATCATGCTGCTCGCGCCCAGCTGGGGCGGGATGATCAACGGCCTGCTGACCCTGCGCGGCGCGTGGGACAAGCTCCGCACCGATCCGGTGCTCAAGTTCTTCGTCGCGTCGATCACCTTCTACGGCATGTCGACCTTCGAGGGCCCGATGCTCTCGCTCAAGAGCGTCAACTCGCTCTCGCACTTCACCAACTGGACGATCGCCCACGTGCACGCGGGCGGGCTCGGCTGGAACGGCTTCCTGACCTTCGGCCTGCTCTACTGGCTGCTCCCGCGCCTGTGGAACACCAAGCTGCACAGCACCAAGCTCGCGACCACGCACTTCTGGTTTGGCCTGTTCGGCATCGCCGCCTATGTGCTGAGCATGTGGGTCAACGGCGTGACCGAGGGCCTGATGTGGAAGGAGTTCGACGCCGACGGCAAGCTCGTCTACGGGACCTGGGACGAGATGGTGCCGGCCCTCCAGCCGACCTACATCGTGCGTGCGGCCGGCGGCGGAATCTACATCATCGGCGTGTTGCTGATGATCTGGAATTTCTTCAAGACCTGGCAGACCCGCGGCGATCTGAGCGACACCGTCGTCGAGGTCCCGATGCGCCGCGACCTCTCGGCGCCGGTCGGCAACAGCTGGCATCGCAAGCTCGAGGGCGCGCCGCTGCGCTTCACCCTGCTCACCACCGTCGCGGTCGCGGCCGGCGGAATCTTCGAGCTGATCCCGAGCATGGCGATTCGCTCGAACGTGCCGACCATCGCGAGCGTGCGCCCCTACACCCCGCTCGAGCT
>DATLLB010000539.1:0-2832 GCA_035538075.1 Enhygromyxa sp. | reverse complement strand
ACGTCTATGCCGGCGGAATTCTGCTGTACGAGCTGCTGACCGGACGCACGCCATTTAGCGCCCGCACCGCCGAGCAGGTGTTCGATCTGCAATTGCACGCCACTCCGCCCAGCCTCTGGTCGGTGCTGCCGGATCTGGTCGCGCCGCCGGGGCTCGACGCGGTGGTGGCCCGCGCGCTGGCCAAGGAGCCGCGTCGACGCTTTCAGAGCATGCGCGAGCTGGCGGCGGCGCTCGAGCAGGTCGAGTCGAGCTCGCCGCTGCGCCGCCTGTTTGGCCGACGCAACCCGCCCACCGGCTCCAACGCCGTGGTCGCGCGCGCGCTCGACGAGGACGCTCCCACCCTGCGCTCGCACGAACAAGAGAGCCCGCGCGTCGAGGCGCAGGACCCCGATCACCTGTCGTTCGAGATCGAGATTGAAATGCCATGAACGCGACCATGCCACCGGCCACGCAGACGCCTGCCACGCAGACGCAATTTGGCTTGTCTCCGCTGGAGCCCAGGCCTGCGCTGCTGCGCCAGCGAGCGACCGCCGATCCGCCCGAGCCCAAGGCCGCGCAGTCCGAGGGCGGCACGGCCTTGACGATCGACGAGACCGACTCGCCGTGGGTCCCCCAGGCCAACGAGAGCGACGAGGAGGGCCCGCTGCGGCTGACCCTGGCCTGTGCGCCCTCGGGTCCGGGCGCCGACGTGGCCTGGCAGCCGCTGGCCGATCGCGTGCGTCTGGCCTCGGGCAAGCGCGTGCCTGGGACTCGCTATCGCATCGTGCGGTGGTTGGGCGAGGGCGGCATGGGCATGGTGTTCGAGGCCGTCCACGTCGACATTCAGCGCCCGGTCGCGCTCAAGATCTTGAAGCCGGGTGTGGCGGGGACTGGGCTGCAGCGCGAGCGCTTCGTCGAGGAGGCGCGCGCGGTCGCGTCGGTCGACTCGCGCTTCGTGGTCGACGTGCTCGACTTCGGCGAGCTGCCCGACGGGCGCCCGTTCTACACGATGGAGCTGCTCGATCCGATCAGCCTCTACGACGTGCTGCGCGACGGACCGATGCCGCTCGAGCGCGCGCTGCCGATCCTGCGCCAGTGCTGCAAGGCGCTCGCGGCCATTCACGAGCGCGGCATGGCCCACCGCGACGTCAAGCCGCAGAACGTGCTGATCCAGCACGAGGACGGGCGGACCGACGCGGTCCGGATCGTCGACTTCGGCATCGCCTCCAAATTCTGCTCGCAGCCGCGGATCGCCGGGACCGCGATGTACATGGCGCCCGAGCAGATCCGCGGCGTGAACTTCGACGGGCGCCTCGACGTGTACGCGCTCGGCTGTGTGGCCTACGAGCTGCTGACCGGCGCGCCGCCGTTTCAGGGCGCGAGCGCGGCCGAGGTCGTGCAGTGCCATCTGCACGAGCAGGTCAAGCCGCCGAGCGCGAAGCTGGCGAGCTTGCCGGCGGTCCTCGACGAGGTGTTGCTGACCTGTCTGGCCAAGGAGCCGGAGCGACGCTTCCCCAACATGCACGCGCTCGAGGCTGCGCTGTGCGAGGTGCAGATCGCCGTCGGGTTCACGACGCCGTGGGACGACCTGCCGCTGCCGGCCGTCTCCGACGCCGAGCGCTCGGCGTTGCGCCAGCGCATGCCGCAGCTCGACGCTCCGCCGCCCCGCCGCCGCTTTCATCCGCGCCTGCGTATGGTCGTGGCCGCGTTCGTGGTCGGGCTGCTCTCGGCCACCGCCCTGACCTCGCTCGACAACCGCTCCGAGGCCAGCGAGAGCCAGCTCGACGAGGCAATGCGGGTGATCGCCGAGAAGACCGAGGCCGCCCGCGTCGCAGGCAGCCGCGCGTACTGGGCCTACCCGCCCGCGACCGAGCCCGACTATCCGACCGCGCTGCGGATGATCGACGCGCTCGAGCGTGAGCAGGGATCGCTGCGCTACGTCGCGCTCACCCGCGCGGGCGAGCTGCGCCAGGAGTTCGCCGAGACCCTGCTTCGGCTCGGCGATCAGTACTGGTCGGCGCCGAACGGGCGCCCGTTCGCGATCGAGTTCTACGCCCAGGCGCTGATGTTCGACGATGCGATCGAGCGCGCGCGCGAGCGGGTCGCGGTCACACCTGCGCAGCTGGCCGACATCGCCTCGCGGGCGACCACGGGCGAGCTGTCGCCGGTCGAGATCGAGATCGCCGAGGTCTTGCGGGCGCTGGCCGAGGTCGATCCCGAGGCTCGACGCGAGCGCATCGAGGCGCTGCTGGCCGACGGCTCGCCGCTCGCCGACTCGGTCCGCTTCCGTGCGCAGCTGAGCGAGCTGGTCGGCGCCGAGGAGCCGCCCGCGGAGCCGCACCCACCGACGCCGGAGTCGTCCGGGCCGCGCAAGGGCACGACCGGCAGCAAGGCCGCTGGCGAGGACAGCGAGAGCGACGCGGTCCAGGCGAAGAGTTATGTGCGACGAGCCGAGGGCGCGCTGGCCAAGGGCGACCGCAATCGAGCGAAGCGCTACTTCGAGAAGGCGCTCGCCCACGATCCAAACCTCGGCTCGGCCCACGCCGGCCTGGCCGAGATCCACTTCGCGCGCGGGCACTACCAAGAGGCGATGAGCGCCGCGAAGGAGGCCGTGCGCACGCGCCCGAGCGACGCCGATCTGCAGCTGCTGCTCGGCGACGCGTGCGTGAAGACCCTGCGCTACGCCGACGCGCGCAAGGCCTATCAAAAGGCGCAGACGCTCGGGCACGGCAAGGCTGCCGAGCGGCTGCAGCAGCTCGCGGAGGTGACTCGATGAGCGCCACGCTGCGCGCGGTCGTGATTGCGCTGGCGCTCGCGCTCGCGTCCGGTCAGGCCCGCGCCGCCGAACCTGTC
>DATLLB010000538.1:0-3338 GCA_035538075.1 Enhygromyxa sp. | reverse complement strand
CTGCTCGGCATTGTCCTCGAGCAGGTCGACGCCAGCGAGGCGGTGGCCGAGCAGATGGTCATCAACGAGGCGACGGTCAGCGGCCTGAAGCTGAGCGCGGCCAGCTTCGAGCGCTGCCTGTTCATCGGGCTCGAGCTCGGCGGCGCCGATCTGTCGCAGATAAAATTGCTCCGCTGCGCCTTCATCAATTGCGAGGCGGCGAAGATCAACTTCAGCCAGGCGCAGTTCGACAGCGTCGCGTTCGTCGAGACCTGCATCCTCACGCAGGCGCAGTTCGTCGGCGCGCGGCTGCAGGGCTGCAACCTGCGCGAGATGCCGCTCGACGGGGCCGACTTCAGCCACGCGCAGCTCGATCGCGCCGATCTGTCCGGCGCCTCGCTGGTCCGCGCCAACTTCTATCGGGCGAGCGCCAAGGAGGCGCGCTTCGACAAGGCCGATCTCTCCGACGCCTCGCTGCTCGCCGCCAACTTGATGGGCGCGTCGTTCATGAACGCGATGATCTGCGCCGCCGACCTGCGCGGCGCCAACCTGTTCGGCGCCGACATGGCTCGGGTCCGCTCCGATCACCGCGTGCGCCTCGACGACGCGCTGCTGACCAAGGTCCGCGTCAATCCCAAGCACGTGGAGCCGCAGGCATGAGCACCAAGCGGAGCGCCGAGCAGGTCGCCGAACAGATCGCGAGCGGCGAGTGGATCTCGGGCGAGCTCGCGGGGCTCGACCTGCGCGGCGTGAAGCTGTGCGGGGCGATGTTCGAGAACGCCGATCTGCGCGAGGTCGACCTCACGGGCGTCGACATGCGCGAGTCGATCTTCAACAACTGCCGCTTCGACGGCGCCAAGCTGGCCGACGCCGATCTGCGCAACAGCATCTTCGACGAGTGTCACTTCACCGACGCCGACGCCTCGCGGGCCAAGCTCAACGCCGCGACGCTGACCGGCAGCAAGGCCGCCGGCGTGATCCTGCGCGAGGCCGATCTGCGCTACGCCTCGATCGCCAACGCCAAGCTGAGCGGGGCCGTGCTGATCGGCGCCAACTTCGAGGGCTGCTCGCTGCTCGACTGCGAGCTCGACAGCCTCGATCTGACCGGCACCCACGTGCTCGCGACCACGTTCATCAAGGCCGACATGCGCAAGGCCAAGCTCGCAAGCGCACGCTTCGAGCGGGTGATCTTCACCGGGTCCAACTTCGAGGGCGCCGAGTACATCGGCCTCGACGCGCGCATCTGCCAGTTCACCGACGCCAAGCTGGCCGGGGTCGTGCTGCGCCAGGCCAAGCTCTCGCAGAGCAACTTCAAGGGCGCGGTGCTGACCGGCGCGACCCTGAGCGAGGCCGAGATCGCCAACGCGCTGTTCATCGAGGCCGACCTGCGTCAGGCCAACTTGGCGCAGAGCAGGCTCGTGCAGTCGCTGTTCATCGACGCGGTGCTCGAGCAGGCCGACTTCACCCGCGCCAACATGCAGCAGTGCATCCTCCACCGCGCCAAGTGCCAGCAGGCGCGCTTCCTCGGCGCCGATCTGACCTACGCCGACTTCGCGCAGGCCGATCTGCGCGCGGCCGATTTCGACAGCGCTACGATGTTTCGCGCCAACTTGCACCGCGTCGACGACAGCGGTGCGAGGATCCCCGGTCGCGCGGCCGCGCTGTCCACCGATCCGCAGCTCGCCGCCGCGCAGGCGTGGGAGCCCAAGTACTGATGCACGCCACCGAACCCAAGCCCGCGCTCGTCGAGACGCCCCGCGCTGCAGCCAGGGCCGCTCCTGCGCCGCGCACCCCGGCCGCGCTGGTTCAGCGCTACGCGACGGTCCGGGCCGTCAGCGAAGACGGCATCCTCGTCGACGACGGCGGCGAGACTCGGCTCGTGCGCCAGGCGACCAGCTGCCTGATCGATCCGCTGATCGGCGATCTCGTGCTGATCGTCGCGCCGGTCAGCGATCCCGGCGGCCACCTGCTCGCGGTGCTCGAGCGCGACTCCAGCGAGGCCACCCTCTCGGTCCCCGGCGATCTCACCATCACCGCTCCACGCGGCCGCGTGAGCGTGCGTGCCAGCGAGGGCCTCGAGCTGCACAGCGATCGCACCCTCGATCTGCGCGCCGACGAGGCCCGCCTGCAGGCCCGCTCGGGCAAGATCTTCCTGCAGGAGTGCGCGGCCGTGATCCGCACGATGTTCGCCTCGCTGGCCAAGCTCACCCACGTCGGCAACGTGCTCGAGCTGCTCGTCGATCGCGTCACCCAGCGCAGCGAGCACAGCACCCGGGTGATCGCCGGCAGCGATCAGACCCACGCCCGCGACATCGATCAGCGCGCCGAGAACAGCGTGCAGGTCCGCTCGCAACGGACGATCGTCGACGGCCGCGAGGTCGTGAAGCTCGACGGCGGCCAGATCCACCTCGGCTGACTCGAACCACAGGAGCACGAAGATGTTCGCCAACTCGCAAATGATGGGCATGGACACCGGCTTCCCCGACGTCTGCCTGACCCCGACCCCGGCCGGGCCCGTGCCGATCCCCTATCCCAACGTCGCTACAGGTCCGATGGGCGTGCCTGCGGCGTACACCGTGCTGTTCATGGCCACGCCTGCGCACAACATGGGCACGGTGGTGCCGATGACGAACGGCGACAACGCCGGGGTCGCGACCGGCGTCGCCTCGGGCATGGTCATGGGGCCCTCGCGACACTTGACCGCCTCGTTCACCACGCTGGTTGGGTGCTTGCCGGCGACGCGATTGACCAGCATGTCGCTGCAGAACTCGACCAACTGCCCGGGCGCGCGGGTGGTGCCCAGCCAGGTCAAGGTCACCATCTTGGCGCCATGACGATGGGCGCCACCGGGCGGAGCTCTCAAGGCGCGTCGAGCAACGCGCGACAGGCCGCCAGGTCATCGCCATCCTCGCGATCCAGCGTCACGTCGCTCGCCCCGATCTCGCCGAGGTAGCCGTCGAGCGCACGAGCGACGTTGGTCCATTGCTCGTCGCAGCGCTGCAGCTGCCAAGCATCCCCAGCTTCGAACGCATCCGGGTACTGGTAACTCAGCAGCTCGTGCGCCTCCAACAGGCGGGCGATCGCCTTCGAGTTGGACAGGAGCTCCGGATGCCCGGACAGCACCGAGCTGATCCAAGGGATCACCCGCGGTTGGTACATCTTCGAGAACGCCTGCCAGCGCTGCGCATCGTTGCTGTTGAAGGTCGAGTTCCCCACGCTCACGATCGCGAGATGGAAGCACTGCAGCTCGCGCCACCAAGCGCTCAACATCGCGACGTTGGCGCGATCCCACTCGCGCAGCGGCGCCTCTGCGTCCGGGCTCTTGCGATCCCACGCGGCCAGCTCCTCGGGCGTGGGAG
>DATLLB010000537.1:0-3186 GCA_035538075.1 Enhygromyxa sp. | reverse complement strand
GATTTTCGTCGAGGGCTAGGAGCCGAAACGAAGTTGTACCGGGCGTACTACGAGTTTCGGCGACACCGCCCTCGGCGGAAGGACCAAGCGAGGCGACGTGGCGCATGGCACCACGGGCTCTTAAGCTCCTCTCCATGAGTCCGCGACTGCGGCTTGCGAGCTTGGCTCTGGGCGTCGCCGCGCTTGGTTGTCAGAAGCCGGCACCGGTCGACGATGGGGCGCGCGAGCCCAGCGGGCCGGTCGAGCTGGCTCAGGCGACGATCGACGAGCTCGCGCCTGCGCCCGCGCCCGAAGTTGCGCCTGCACCCGAGCCCGAGCCGGAGCCACCGTGGAGCTTGCCGGCGGACTACCTGAAGTTCGACGGCGCCTGCCTGCCGGGCAAGCGGGTCATGCTCGGATTCGCGGGCGACCTGCTGCTGCATCAGGAGCTACAGAAGCAGGCGTACGCGTCGAAGCAGGGCGCGGGCGTGCTGTGGGCCGGGATCGCCGATCTATTGGCCGAGCCCGACCTCATGTACATGAACCTCGAAGGTCCGCTCGCGCCCGGGCTCGACCGCGACTTCCTCGAGGTCCCGGATCCCGGCAAGACCTACGATCGCATCGTCTATACCGCGTATCCGCGCTTCAACTATCACCCCTCGATCGCGCAGGATCTGGTCGCGGCCGGGGTCGACGTGGTCTCGACCGCGAACAACCACGCGCTCGATCGCGGGCCGCTCGGCGTCGACCGAACCATCGAGTCGCTGCGCAAGGCCAAGCTGCCGTTCTTCGGCACGCGCGAGCAGACCGGGCCCGAGCGCTGGTACACGATCACCGAGGTCGAGGGGCTGAAGATCGCCTGGATCGCGTGCACCAAGACCACCAATCGCGTGCCGGATGACCTCAATCAGGTGCTGCGCTGCGGCAATGGGGCCGCGATCGAGCAGACCATCGCGCAGCTGCGTGCGACCGGGCGCTACGCCAAGCGCGAGCCCAAGGTCGACGCGGTGATCGTGACGCCGCATTGGGGCAAGGAATACACGCACTTCGCCGACGAGAAAGATCGCGAGCTCGCGCGCAAGTGGATCGAGGCGGGGGCGATCGCGGTGATCGGCAGCCATCCGCACGTCGTGCAGTCGTGGGAGAAGGTCGTCGCTGCGGATGGGCGCGAGGGGTTTGTGTTCTACTCGCTGGGCAACTTCGCCAGTCACCAGCCCGAGCTCTCGCGGCGCAGCTCGTTGCTGCTGTACATGAGCCTGGTTGCGAGCGAGGACGGGGTGCTGCGGATTGCAGGGGTTCGGCACTTGCCGCTGCACGTGCGGCAGACCGGCGACGAGTTCTTCGTCGAGGCGATCGATCGCGCGGCCGGGCCTGCGGATGCGCGGGCGCTGATCGTCGCGCTGCTCGGGGCCGCCAATCTGGTGACGCCGGACGAGCCCAAGCGGCCGGATCCGCACTGCGACGAGGACTGGCGGCCGCATGCGATCCCGGAGTGGGCGGTGCTACCGGAGCCGTTCGTGATTCCGGGCACCGAGGTCGCGGGTGAGACTGACGGGGCGGCCGAGTGATCGCGAGTCAGCGCGGGACTTGATAGCCGCCGAAGACAGCCACGGGTGACCACGCGGGGCTCACTGGCGGGAGCTTCGGCGGCGTGAGGCCGGCGCCCAGGCGATCGAAGGGCGCGGCTGCGTACACGACCTCGCCGTCGACGACGGTCAGCAGCGACTCGATGCGTGCGATCTGCTGCTCCGGCACGCTGAAGTAGTCCGCGCTGAGCAGCGCGAAGTCGGCGAGGTGGCCGGGCGCGATGCGACCCTTGACGTGCTCCTCTTGGCTGAACCACGCCGAGCCGACGGTGAACAGTCGCAGCGCTTCGTCGCGCGACAGCTGGTTGTCCTCGGCGAGCAGCTGCATGCCGCCGACGGTCTTGCCGGTCACGAAGAAGGCGAGGGAAGGCCACGGGTTGTAGGAGCTGACGCGCGTGCCATCGGTCCCGCCGCCGACGGGGATGCCCATGTCGAGCATCTTTCGCACGGGCGGCGCGTAGCGGGCGGCTTCGATGCCGTAGCGATCGACGAAGTACTCGCCCGCGAAGGCCATGCGATTCTGGACGGCGATGCCACCGCCCAGCGCCGCGATGCGCTCGAGCTCGGCGTCGCGGATCGTCTCGGCGTGATCGATCGCCCAGCGCGGCACGAAGCGGCCCTGCTCGCGCTGGACCTGCTCGAACACGTCGAGGATCAGCTCGATGCTCTCGCCATAGGTCGCATGCTGGCGCAGCGGCCACTGGTGCTCGACGAGGATCGTGACCACCTCGTGCAGGTCGCCGTAGGGATCCTGGCCTGCGGCGATTCGGTCCTCCAGATCGGGCCGCGGCGCCATGAAGTTCTCCCAGTCGCCGGCCGCGTGCGCGAGAAATTCTCCGCCGCCTTCGAGCTCGAAGCCGTGCTCGAGCTCGGTCGCTTCGTTCTTTCCGGCCTGATATTCGGCGGTCCACCGCAGAAAGTCCTCTGCTTCCTGGCCGGCGGTCTGGGCGAATAGATAGTAGCCGAGCCGCACCGACAATTGCCCGCCGACCAGCGCCCTGGTGCCGCCATAATCTTCGGGGAACGAGTGCCCGCCGCCGCCCGCATCCACGGCGCTGGTCAGGCCCAGGCGATTCATCTCGCGATAGAAGTGCAGCGTGGAATTGACCTGATCCTCGGGCGACAATCCAGGCGGCTTGGCGATCATCTGATAGAGGATCAGCGGATTCGGCTCGGCGTGGAGGATCGCGCCGCCGTCGACGAATTCGTAGCGGCCGCCGTCGGGCGCGGGCGTGTGCTCGGTCAAGCCCAGCGCCTCCACGGCCGCGCGGTTGAGGAAGCCGCGGCTGTAGAGAAACAGCACGAACGTGGGGGTGTTGGGCGCGGCCTGGTTCAGCTCGGCGATCGTCGGCATCCGCCGCTCGGCGAATTGATAGGGCGACCAGCCGCCGATCACCCGCACCCACTGGCCCTCCGGCGTGCGGGCTGCTTGCTCGCTGATCATCGCCAACCCGCGCTGGAGCGACTCGACGCCGTCCCAGCGCAGCTCGAGGTTGTAGAAGCGGCCGCCACGAATCGCGTGCGCGTGCGAGTCGTTGAGGCCGGGGATGATCGTGTGGCCGCGCGCGTCGACTTGCCGGGTCTGATCGGCGCGCCCACGGAAGGCGTCGATCTCGGCGTT
>DATLLB010000536.1:0-3227 GCA_035538075.1 Enhygromyxa sp. | reverse complement strand
GGCGTGAGGTCGACGTGGAAATGGTTGTCGTGCGCCGCGTTGTACTCGGGCGTCAGGATGATGTTGAAGATGCCCTGCTCGTAGCGCTGATCAGTCAGGTCCTTCAGCCACTGCCCCTCGAAGGTGACCGGCTGCTCCACGCCGTCTTCCCAGTCGTCGAGCACGGTCAGGTACTGCCCGCCCTCGAGCGTGAAGCCGCCGAGATCGATTGCGTGCGCGAAGCTATGCTCCGAGAGCGTGTCGGTCCCGCTGATCACCCGACAGTTGTAGGTGCCGATGTGCGCGACCTCGATCGCGCCCTTGCTCTGCAGCAGAAAGCCGAGCTCGTGCAGCGCCAGCGCCATGCCGCACGAGACCAGGATCGGAGCGGGCTCGCCGTCGGAGAGGTAGCGGTAGTCGATCCCGTTGATCGGCGAGAACAACCGCACGGGCTCGTCGATGATGCAGTCGAGCTCCGGGTGGCTGTCGGGATGATCGAGGGGCACGAACGCGGGCACCCACAGCAGCCCGGCGTCGTCGAGCGCTTGCTGGCACTCGCTCTTGGGCGGGCTGACGTCGCCGGGCAGGCACACGGCCGCCCAGGTGTCGGGCTCGCTCTGCCGCTCGACCAGCGCGCAGCTGTAGCCCGGCCGACAGCCGCCGGTCGGCAGCAGCGAGGGGTCGCACTTCTGCAGGCAGGCCCCGGAGCTGGGCGCGAAGGGATCGACGTAGTCCTGCGCCACGCAGAAGCTCTCGGGCGCGTCGGCGACATCGGGGCAGTAGAGATCGCAGGGCAGCGAGCAGGTGCCACACGGCCAACCTTCGTCCTCGCGCAGGCACACGCCGCCGTCGTAGCCACAGTCGAGGTCATCCGTGCACGGGCCACCGATCCACGGATCCCAGCTCGACGGCGTGGGATCGCACGCGTCCGGATCACCGTCGCCATCACCATCGCCGTCGCCGTCGCCATCGCCATGGGCGAGATCGGCGGGCGGCGACTCGGTCGTCTCGTCCTCCTCGGTCGCGCTCTCGCCCGGACCCGACTCGGAGTCCAGCCCCTCGCCATTCGGCCGCGCGCCGTCGTCGGTACACGCGACGAGCACGATCGCGAGCGCGGAATTCCGACTCAGCCGGCGCATGTCGCGATGCTACCGAAAAAATCTCCAGCCACCCATGATCGATCCGTCGCGGCCAGGGCACGCCCGTCACGGTGACCCTGATGCAGCGTCGACTCGCGCTCCCGAGTGTGCTCGCGGCTCTGCCGTTCCTGCTGCTCGAGCCAGCTCCGGCCGAGGCTTGCGGGGGCACGTTCTGCGACTCGGGCCCGAACTCGATGCCCGTCGATCAGACCGGCGAGAACGTGCTGTTCGTGATCGACGACACCCACGTCGAGGCCCACATCCAGATCCAGTACGACCCCGACGCGGACGCGGACAAGTTCGCGTGGGTGATCCCGATGCAGGTGCTGCCCGAGTTCTCGGTCGGCTCCGACCGGCTGTTCCAGAACCTGCTCGGCGGGACCGTGCCGACCTACGGCTACAACACGATCTCGCAGCCCTGCGGTGACGAAGGCGATCCGAGCGGCGACGGCGACCCGACCGGCGACGGCGATGGCGATGCCGACACCGGCGACGGAGATGGCGACGGCGGTCCGGATGTCATCTTCCAGGATGTGGTCGGTGCGTTCGAGATCGCGGTGCTGCAGGGCGGGACCATCGCCGAGGTCATGCAGTGGCTGGGCGACAACGGCTACCAGCAGGACCCCAACGCGGAGCCGGTCCTCGATCAGTATCTACAGGAAGGCTTCTTGTTCGTCGCGCTCAAGCTGGCGATGAACACCGAGGTCGCCGAGATTCACCCGATCGTGCTGCGCTACCAGGGCAACGAGCCCTGCGTGCCGCTGCGGCTCACTCGCATCGCCGCGGTCGAGGACATGGACGTGCGCGTGTTCATGCTCGGCAATGCTCGCTCGGTGCCGAGCAACTACCGGCACGTGCTGGTCAACCCGCTCAAGATCGACTGGATCAACTTCGCGTCGAACTACAAGGAGGTCATCTCCTTGGCGGTCGACGCCTTCGCGGCCGAGGGCAACGCGTTCGTGACCGAGTACGCGGGCACCAGCGACGCGGTGTCGGAGGCGGGGCTGTTCTCGGCGGCGTGGGACGCCTCGGCGTTCGCCGGCTTGCAGGCCACGCCCGAGATGGCCGTCGCGCTGCTCGACGCGCAGGGACTCGCGAGCTGCTCCGACGTCAGCTGCGAGTTCACCCATCCGATGCTGCAGCCGCTGCTCGACAAGTACCTGCCGGTGCCGGACATGGTCGATCCGGCGCTGTTCTACAGCTGCCTGAGCTGCTACGCGGGTCTGATCGATCCGATCGCCTGGGACGCGGCCGCGTTCGCGGCCGATCTCGACGAGCGCATCATCCAGCCCGGCGCACACGCGGTGCAGCTGCTCGACACCTGGCCGTATCTGACGCGCATGTTCACGACCATCTCGCCCAACGAGATGAACGTCGACCCGATCTTCCACGAGAACCCGGATCTGCCCGACGTGGCCTCGATTCAACAGGGCACGCGCGAGCTGAGGTGCGACGGCGATGCTGTGTTCCTCCTGCCGGACGGGCGCGAGGTCTACCTGCCCAACCCGTTCATGTGGCCCGACTTTCCGGACGAGATGCCGTGGGAGGAGGACGTCGAGCAGGCCGCGCTGGTGGGGCCCAACCAGGTGCTCAGCGATCGCACCGAGCTGATCGACGAGCTGCTCGCGGCCTGGAATTCTCAACATGGTTGGCCGCCGGGTGGCGACGGTGACGGTGACTCGTCGGGTGACGGTGACGGGGATCCGAGCACGGGCGACGGTGATGGGGATCCGAGCGGAGGCAGTGGTGACGGCGACGGCGAGTCGGGTGGTGGGCCGGGCGCGACGGATGATCAATCCGGTTGCGCATGCACGACGAGCTCGCGCGATGCGGGCGGAGGGTTTGCACTGCTAGCCTTATTTGGTGTGGGTTGGCGACTGCGTAGGCGCAGTCGGGTGTGATCGAGGCGTGGGTCCGCCACGGAGTGCTCCGGGGGGAAAAATCCGGGGCGGACCCCGTCTCGATGTTTTTCGAGCTTTTTCGAGGCCGGCCTGATCGATCCGGTCACTCGTGGTACGCCACCTTCGAGGGGGTGCGAGCCCTCCATTCGCAGAGCGCGCGACCATGACTGACTTGAAGATTTGCCGTTCACCCAGCCTCAGTGCGGCC
>DATLLB010000535.1:0-6018 GCA_035538075.1 Enhygromyxa sp. | reverse complement strand
CGAGTGCTTCTTCCCGGGTTCCGGTGATCGCAAGCATGGAGGGGTCGACTCGTGCCTCGAGCTGGCGCGCGCGTCGTCGGTCGGGACGCTCGCGCTGTTGCACTTTGCGAGCGAGGCCAAGCAGGCGATCCGCGAGCGCGTGGACGTGCGCGAGGGCTTCGAGATCATGCTACCCAACCCCGGCGACACGCTCGCGCTCGGGAATCGCGAGTGAGTCGAACAGTTCGGAGACGCCGCCCATGTCCAACCCGCTCCAGCAATCCCCCTACTCACGCGGCGCACGAGCGGCGCTCGACGGCATCAAGATCGCCCTGCGCAGCAACGAAGTCGGCAAGGCCTATCTGCGTGCTGCCGCGGTGATCTTCGCGCTGACGGTGGTGATCGACATCGGCACGATCTGGGGGCTCTGGCACTTCACGACGCCGGCCACCAACGCGGAGCTGTGGCTGGTGGTCGTCCTCTGGATCGCGCGAGTGATCGGCACGCTCGGGCTCCTGCTGATCGGTCCGCTGCTGGCGATCTTCACGGTCAACACCGCGTTCCCGGTGTTCAACAAGGAGCTGTTCCTCGCCGGGCTGCGCGACGTCGATCCGGCCCGCGCCGCCGCGCTCGCGGCCAAGCCCGGCATGGGCATCCCCACGGCGATCGGCATCTCGCTGCGGCGCATGCTCGGGTTCCTGCTGCTGAGCGCGGCGCTGTTCGTGCTCGGGTTCGTGCCGGTGATCGGCATCGTCGCGACCGGCCTGCAGCTGTGGCTGACCGCGCGCACGCTCGCGTGGGAGCTGATGGATCCCTACTTCGACTGCCTCGACATTCGCTTCGCCGAGCAGAAGCAGTTCATCGCTCGGCTGCACAAGCCGCTGCTCGGGTTTGGGTTTCCGATCGTGCTGCTGTTTGCGATCCCGTTCGTCGGACCGCTGTGCTTCGGGCTCGCGCAGGCGGCCGCGGCCACGTTCGTGGCCCGAGAGTTTGCGATCGACCCGCGCGAGACGGCCGCGTGATCGTTCACTGACCGAACAACCCGAGATAGCGCTGGTAGTGCGCGAGCGTGTCCGGCTCGGCGCGGCCACGCTGCATGCCGGCGAGCGCCCGCTCGATCCGCTCGCGCTCCTGCTCGAACCACGCGCGCACGAGCGGATCGCCGCTGCGCCGCAGCACCGGGCCAAGCTCGCGATCGGCCTCGTCGAGCGCCCCCGCAGCGCCCGGCTCGGCGACCACGATCGGATAGAGCCGCTCGTGCTCGGCCACGATCGCCTCGTCGACGATCGCCCACCCGAGCGCGGCCAGTCGTGCGCGCAGCGAGCCGAGCTTTGGAAAGCCATGGTTGACCTGCACGATCAACCGCCGCGCCGAGCTGAACGTCGCCTGCCCGTCGCCGACGATCCGCTCGGCCAGCTGCGCACCGATGCCGGCGATCACCACCGTCGCGACCTCGCCCGCTTCGAGCACCGAGGCCCCATCCCCGAGCCGCAGCCGCACGCGATCGCCCAGCCCGAGCTCGTCGATCAACCCCGCCGCCCCACGCAGCGGCGCTGGGTTGATGTCCGCCGCGATCGCCCAAGGCACCCGCCCCTCGAGCACCAGCGCCGCGGCCAGCTGCGCGTGATCGCAGCACAGATCCGCGACCGGCAGCCCCGGCAGCACCCGATCCGCGAGCGCGCGCAGTCGTGGACCGAGCGTCACTGCCCCCGAGCCAGCTTGATGCGCGCGACCTCGGTCGTCGTCACCGGCTTGTCCGCGCAGCCCTCGGCGGCGGCCGACAGCTCCTTGGCCGCCTCCTCGTCGAGCTCGGTGACCTCGGTCTTGCGAATGATCAGCTCCTCACCGCTGACCTCGAAGCTGCTCACGCTCGACGACACGCACACGCCCATCGAGTTCGAACCATGGTCCGCCCCGGTCCACAGCACCGCCGCCGTGCGAGCCTTGCTGTCCACGGCGATCAAGGTGTGGGCGTTCTCGGCCACGAAGTAGTCCTCGCCGCCACGACAGGCCAGCTGCGCGTCGACCAGCCAGAGACCGTCCAGGCTTGGACCACCTTCGAGCTTGGCGATCTCCTGCAGCTCGGGCACCAGCTCGTCGCAGTAGCTCCCGGCCACCACGCGGGTGTGGTTGAGCCCGCGGTCCGCCTCGGCACCCTCGAATTCCACGCGCACCTGAATGTGCAAGGTCGACTCGCCCTCTGGCTCGGGCTTGGCGATCACGTGCGGATGCACCGACACCGTCGCGCCCGCGTGGCTCAGCGGTGGTTTGTCCGAGACCGAGACCGCGCCGACGTCGGCCTCGAGCTTCGCACCCAACACGAATCCCTCACCCGCGCTCGGCCTCGCCAGCTCGGGTGGCGATGGCGGCTCGGGAGGCGCCGCGGTGTCGACCTCGGTCGGCGTCGGCTTCGCCGGCTCCGGCTTCGCCTTCGCTTCGCCGTCGGACTTTTCCGACTTGGCCGACGACGGCTCCGCCGTGCACCCCGGGGTGAGCAGCAGCAGCACTGCTCCGATCTCGATGAACCTTCGCGCGCACGATTGCATGAGCCCCGCAGTTTACCTGTCTGCGTGCGTGTGCGAGCCTGACGATTGCCGCGATGTCTCACTCGTCTTCTCGTCCTCTCGTCCTCGTCCAAGGCCTCGCGCTGGCTGGCGCCTTGACGCTCGCCCCTGCGTGCAAGAAGGCTCCTACGGAGCCCGATCCCGTGCCGCCGCCCAATCAACCGGTCACGCCCGAGCAACCCGTCGTGGAGGGCTACGCGCTCGGCCACCCCGAGGTCGACGCCGCGACGCTCGCCAGCAAGGTCGCCCAATTCGAGCCGGTCGTGCTCGAGGCCGATCTCTCGAGCTTGTCCGAGTCCGAGCGCGCGACCCTGACTGCGCTGATCGAGGCCGCGCGGCTGATGGATCCGATCTACGACCGCCAGGTCTGGGCCGAGTACCCCGATCACGAGGCACGCCTGATCGACGCCGCCGAACAGGGCGGCGAGCTCGAGCAGCTGCGCCTCACCTACTTT
Source organism: Enhygromyxa sp. (assembly GCA_035538075.1). Taxonomy (GTDB): domain Bacteria; phylum Myxococcota_A; class Polyangia; order Nannocystales; family Nannocystaceae; genus Plesiocystis. The sequence continues at coordinate 3,020 of DATLLB010000535.1, read as the reverse complement.
CGAATGATGCGCGGCCCCTGGGATCGCCAGGATCACTTCTCGCCGTTTGCGATCAACATCCCGCATCCGCCCGGCGCCGGCTTTTATCCGCCCGGTCTCACGGTCGACGAATTCAAGGCTTACCTCGAGCAGAACCCGGCCATGCGCAGCGAGCTCGAGGGCTTGTTCTGGCTGGTGCAGCGCGATCGCCAGGATCCGACCAAGCTGATCCCGGTCGCGTACAGCGTGGCCTTCGCCCAGTGGCTCGAGCCCGCCGCCCAGCAGCTCGAGGCCGCCGCGGCGCTGACGGACAACAAGTCGCTCGCGACCTTCCTGCGCTCGCGCGCCGCTGCGTTCCGCAGCGACGACTACTACCAATCGGACAAGGACTGGATGGACCTCGACAGCCGCGTCGAGATCACCATCGGCCCCTACGAGACCTACGAGGACGAGCTGCTCGGCCTCAAGGCCAGCTTCGAGGCGTTCGTGACCGTCGCCGATCCCGAGGCGTCCAAGAAGCTCGGCGTCTACAAGGGCTGGCTGCCCAAGATGGAGGCCAACCTCCCGGTGCCCAAGGCGGTCAAGACCAAGCGCGGCGCCGAGAGCCCGATCCGCGTGGTCGATCTGGTGTTCACCTCCGGCGACGCCCGCAAGTCGGTGCAGACCATCGCCTTCAACCTGCCCAACGACGAGCGCGTGCGCGCGGAGAAGGGCGCCAAGAAGGTCATGCTCCGCAACGCCATCAACGCCAAGTACGAGGCGATCATGCGGCCGATCGCCGAGCGGATCATGAACCCCGAGCAGCTCGGCCTGCTCTCGAAGGACGCGTTCTTCAACGAGGTGCTGTTCCACGAGCTCAGCCACAGCCTCGGCCCTGCGACCGTGCGCAACGAGGGCGAGACCGACGTCCGCGTCGCGCTCGGGGCCAGCTACTCGCCGCTCGAGGAGGGCAAGGCCGACGTGATGGGCGCGTGGAACATCCTGTTCATGATCGACAAGAAGCAGTTCCCGAAGAGCTTTCGTGAGCAGCTGCTGGTGACCTACTTCGCGGGCCTGTTCCGCAGCGTCCGCTTCGGCGTCGCCGAGGCGCACGGCAAGGGGGCCGCGTTCCAGATCAACCGCTTCCTCGAGGAGGGCGCCGCGGTCTTCGATCCCAGCACCGGTCAATTCACCGTCAACCTCGAGCAGCTGGAGAAATCGATCGAGCAGCTCGTGCACGACATCGCGATGCTGCAGCACGACGGCGATAAGGCCGCCGCGGACGCGTTCCTGGCCAAGTACGCCGTGATGTCGCCGCCGATGGAGCAGGCGCTAGCGAAGCTCGACGGAATTCCGGTCGACATCACGCCGATCTATCCGGTCGCCGGCGAGGGGCCCGTCGCCGGCGAGGCTCGTCCCTGAAGTCTGGCTATCCTCGCAACATGTCCGAGCGAGGCAAACGAACGGCCGGCGGTGCGCGAGCGCTGCCGGGTCGCTACTACACGTCGTCGGCCATCTTCGCCCGCGAGATGGAGCAGCTGTTCGCCAGCCGCTGGCTGTGCGCGGGGCGGCAGAGCGAGCTCGATCAGCGCGGCAGCATCTCGCTGTTCGAGCTCGCGCCCGAGCGCCCCGGTCCCGAGCCGGTCCCGCGCGAGAGCGTGGTGATCGTGCGCGGCGACGACGACGAGATTCGGGCCTTCCACAACGTCTGCCGGCACCGCGGCGCTCGCCTGTGCACGATCGGCGGCCACACGCAGGGGCGCATTCGCTGTCCGTATCACGCGTGGAGCTACGGCCTCGATGGCCGCCTGCTCGGCGCGCCGAACATGACCGACGTCGCCAACTTCGATCGCGCCGACTATCCGCTGCTGCCGGTCGCCACCGCCGTGTGGGAGGGCTTCGTGTTCGTCAATCTATCGGCGGCCCCGGTGCCCTTCGCCGACGCCTTCGCCCCGATCCACGACGCATTCGCGCCATGGGGAATCTCGCGACTGGTGACCGCCGAGCGGGTCACCTATGAGGTCGCCGCCAACTGGAAGCTGCTCTTTCAGAATTACGCCGAGTGCTACCACTGCCCGATCATTCACCCGGCGCTCAACCAGCTCACCCCATATTTGGACGCCGAGAATGATCTGCAGCGCGGTGAGATCCTCGGCGGCCCCATGCAGATCCGCCAATCGGACGCCAGCATGACCACCAGCGGCCACCTGTGCGGACCGCCGCTGGTCGACGGCGTCGAGCGGCAGCGCGTCTACTACTACACGATCCTGCCCGGCATGTTCTTGAGCCTGCACCCCGACTACGTGCTGGTGCACCGCATCCAGCCGCTCGCGATCGATCGCACCCGAGTGATCTGCGAGTGGCTGTTCGACCCCAGCTACGCGCAGGTGGAGGGCTCCGATCCGCAGGAGGCTGTGACCTTCTGGGATCGCGTCAACCGCGAGGACTGGCACGTCTGCGAGCTCTCGCAGCTCGGCGTGGTCTCGCGTGGCTACGTGCCCGGCCCCTACTCGGAGCTCGAGAGCGTGACCGCGGCGTTCGATCGCGCGTACCTCGAGGCGCTCGACGAGCGCTAGCTCGTTCACTCGCAAAGCGAGCGAACGGCCGCGGGGGCTTTGATATCTTGCGCCCGACATGACACAGCAAGTCGTCCTGATCACCGGGGTGAGTTCCGGCTTCGGCCGGCGGATGGCCGAGACCTTCGCGCGCGCAGGCGATGTCGTGCTCGGGGGCATGCGTGACGCTTCGGGTCGCAACGCCAAGATCCGCGCCGAGCTCGAGGCCCTCGGCGTCGAAGTGCTCGAGCTCGACGTCACCGACGACGCCCAGGTCGAGGCTGCGGTCGCCCGCGCGATCGAGCGACACGGACACATCGACGTGCTGATCAACAACGCCGGGAGCTCGGTGGCCGGGCTCTCGGAGTGCTCGACGATCGAGCAGGCGCGGCGCGTGTTCGAGATCAATTACTTCGGCCCGCTGCGCATGTGTCGGGCCGCGCTCCCGCACATGCGTCGCCGCAAGTCCGGCTACATCGTGCACATGTCGAGCATCGGCGGCTGCGT
>DATLLB010000534.1:0-2611 GCA_035538075.1 Enhygromyxa sp. | reverse complement strand
GTCGAAGATCTTCGAGGTCCGGCGCCTCTACAACGACGTCACCTTCATCGACGAGTTCTTCACGCTCGAGTTCTGCCGCCGCAACCGCTTCTTCACCTTCACCGAGAACCGCCGCTCGGGTCGCTACGAGATCGAGTCGCGCGAGTTCAAGAAGATCAAGGACACGCTGCTGCAGCAGCTGACCAACTTCGGGCAGCCATTCATCTACGTGGTCGAGGCCAACTATCTCAACCGCGGCGAGCTGCTGCTCGCCCATCGTCACGAGGGCATCGACCTGCGGCTCGGCTACGCCCGCGACACGCTCAAGAACCTCGAACGGATCTGGCGACGTCCGGTCTCGCTGCTCACCATCATCGACGAGAAGCCCAAGCGGATCCGCTACGACGGCACCGAGATTCAGATCGCCGACGAGCCTGCGGCGTGGAGGATCTGAAGATCAGGGCGCCTGACCCACCAGCGCGCAGTCGAGGTTGCACTGCTCATCCGGCGAGTGTGCGACGCAGAACAGATTTGCGTCGGGAGCAGGCTGGACGCACGGGAGCGTGATATGGTCGCCCCGATGCGTCTGAGCGCCTGGCCGATCACCGACGTGGGTCGGGTCCGCAGTCACAACGAGGACTCGCACCTCGTGAACGATGATCTCGGGCTCTATCTGGTCGCCGACGGTATGGGCGGCCATGCCGGCGGAGCCCACGCCAGCCGCACCTGCGTCGACGTGGTCTCGCGTGTGGTGCAGCGCGGGCTCCAGGGACTCTCGGACATGCCCCGAGAGATCGCCCAGGCGGCCGTCAACGATCTGCTCGGTGCCGCCGCCAGCGAGGCCAGCGCCCGCATCTTCGATCACGCCCAGCACGAGCCCACGCTGCACGGCATGGGCACCACGCTGACCGGCATGCTCTTCCACCAGGATCGCGCGCACATCGTCCACGTCGGCGACAGTCGCTGCTACCTGTTTCGCTCCGGCAGCGCCCGCCAGCTCACCAACGATCACTCGTGGCTCAACGAGCAGGTCCAGGCCGGACTGTTGACCGAAGAAGAGGCCGCGATGAGCGACCTCAAGCACATCATCACGCGCTCGGTCGGCTTCGAGCGCGAGGTCCAGGCCGACGTGCTCACGGTCAACGTCAGCCCCGGCGACGCGTTCCTGCTGTGCTCGGACGGGATGTGCAACTACATCGATCTCGACGAGCTCGCCCAGCTCGCCCGCCAGCACTTCTACTCGGACTTGCCGCGGGTCTGCTGCGAGCTCGCGCTCGAGCGCGGCGGCGAGGACAACATCACCGTCGTGGTGATTGGCGCCTCGAATGGCGCGGACCGGCGGCGCGGGCCGAGGCCGCAGCGCAAGACCATCGCCGACACGCTGCCGCCCGTCGACGGGTGAGCCCCGCTCCGCTCGATCATCGCTCGATCATCGCCGACGTCGCGGCGAGTGAGATCGCCGGCCATCGGGCGCCCATCGACTGGTTGGGGTAATTCGCTCATTCGCAAATTGCACCCGTGCGCATCTCGTGCATCACGCACTGATTGTCGGCATTGGCATTCTCCCCTTCGCGCGGCCAGCTAGTGACTCGAGACCACGCTCGATAGCATTGGCGTGTAGATGCCCACGCTGCTGCGACACGCCATCGTCTTGTTGATCACCGACGACCGTGACTGCGGAATCGCGACCGAGATCGCGCTCTCGGCCATGGGCTGCATCGCTCATCGAGCCGAGCCGCACACGCGGATCGACGATGGCTTTCGCTATGACGCCGCCGTGCTGATCGCCCGGCGAAACGCGGGCTGGTGCACGACTCTGCTCGGCGACCTCCAGTCGATCGAGCTCGCGTGCGCGAGCTTGGTGGTGCTGGACATCGGCGGCCCCGAAGCGATCGTCGAGGTGCTTCGGCGCGGCGCGGTCGACTGCCTGGTTCAACCGGTCAGCGAGCCCGAGCTGGTCGAGAGCGTCTCGACGGTGATCGAAGCGACGAGAAGGTGGCGAGCTCGCTTCTCGCGAGCGCGCTTGACCGCGACCGCCGAGCCGCGAGCCCCCACGCGCGTGGCCGCGACTGCTCGGGTGTTTGAGCCGAGCGAGCCGCCCGGCAGCGCCGCGTCCACCGACGAAGCCTGCAGCAACGATGACGCGAAGATTGGCGCAGTCGTCGAGCGCGTCGGCCAGCAGAGCGGGCTGACGCCCCGCGAACGCGAGGTGTTGTACTGGCTGCTGCTCGGCCATCGCTACGTCGACATCGCGTCGGTGCTCGGCGTGGCGCCGCGGACCGCCAAATTTCACGCAGCAAATCTGCTGCACAAGCTCGAGCTCGACTCGCGCTACGATCTCTCGCGGCTGCTGGCCGAAGAGCTGTGAGTGTTGCGGCGGCTGATGCCCGCGTGCGAGCATGCGTGCATGAACTCCGTGGTCTCGAAGCTGCTCCCTCTTGCAATCTTGCTGCTCGCTTGCACCGATGACGGCAAGAGTAGCTCGGAGCAAGGCGGCTCGACGGGCGACGGTGACGGCGACCCGACCACGGGCGACGGCGATCCAAGCGGCGAAGAAGATCCGACCGGCGACGGCGATCCCGACTGTACGCCCGGCGAGCTCGACTGCGCCTGCAGCAACGGCCTGTGCTTG
>DATLLB010000533.1:0-2785 GCA_035538075.1 Enhygromyxa sp. | reverse complement strand
CTTCATCGCCGCGGTAGGCGTGCCAGAGCCGGACCGGCTGCTCGGCGCGGGCGACCGGCGCGAGCAGACACAGCAGCACCAGCAGCAGCGCCCACGCAATGCGCTTCACCGCAGGCTCCGTTGCGAGGCGCGATCGAACAGATGCATGCGGACGATCCGAAGCGGAAGCGTGTCGCCGCGCCGGACCGAGTGATCGGCCGGCAGCACCGCGACGAACGCTCGCTGCGACCCGACCAGCTTGCCGTGCACGGTCAGCTCGGGTCCGAGCGTCTCGACGACCTCGACCGCGAGCTGCAGATCGGGGGCGTGATCCGTAAGCGCGACGTCGTGCGGGCGCACGCCCACGAACACCTCGCGACCGGGCTCGAGCTTGGCGAACTCCGCCGCGCCGACGACCGCGACCTCGCTTGCGAACCATTGCCCGTTGCGTCGCTCGAGCGCAGCCTCGTGCAGGTTCATCGCCGGGCTGCCGAGGAAGCCCGCGACGAAGCGATTGGCCGGATTGCGATAGATGTCGATCGGCCGCCCGTGCTGCTGCACTTCGCCGCCCTCGAGCACGTAGAGCACGTCGGCCAAGGTCATCGCCTCGACCTGATCATGCGTGACATAGACGCTGGTGACCCCGAGCTCGTCGTGGAGCTTGCGAATGTCGACCCGGACCTGCGCGCGCAGGGCCGGATCGAGGTTGGACAGCGGCTCGTCGAACAGAAACAGCGCGGGCCGTCGCACGATCGCGCGGCCCATCGCCACGCGCTGTCGCTGTCCGCCCGAGAGCGCCTTGGGCAGCCGGTCGAGCAAGTGACCGATGTCGAGCATGCGCGCGACCTCGTCCACGCGCTGCTTCATCGTCGCGGCGTCGGTCTTGCGCAGGCGCAGGCCGAATTCCAGGTTCCGACGCACGCTCATGTGCGGGTAGAGAGCGTAGGACTGAAACACCATCGCGATGTCGCGGTCGCGCGGCTCGAGGTTCGTGACGTCCTGCTCGCCGAAGTGGATGGTCCCCTCGCTGAGGCGCTCGAGCCCGGCGAGCAGGCGCAGCAGCGTCGACTTTCCGCAGCCGCTCGGACCGACCAGCACCGCGAACGCACCATCCTCGATGTCGAGGTTCACGCCGCGCAAGACCGTGGTCGCGCCGAAGCGCTTGATCACCCGCTTGGCTCGGACACTGACCATGGCGCTAGTCGAGGCTCACGACGTCGCCCGCGGGCACCAAGATCACCGCCGACATCGGCGCGACGCTGACGTCGACCGTACCCGCGGCGTCAACCGTCCAGGTGTCGCCCGATAGCACATCCTCGAGCACGGTCCCCGGCGGGGCGATGACCGGCATCGCGTTGCCCTCGAACCCGGTGTGGCTCGCGTGCATGCGGTTGCTGTTGATGACGACCAGCGAATAGCCGTTCTTGTTGGTGCCGCCGTTGCGCTCGAACGCGAAGATGCCCGCGTCCTCCTCGTCGCCCGTGCGCGCGGTCGCCCAGGTCACCTGCACGCTGCCGCGCCGCAGCGAGGCGTAGCTGCGGCGGATCTTGGCCAGCCGTGCGATCCACTGAAAGGTGGGGTTTTGCGTGTCGTAGCCGCTGACCCACAGATCCTCGCGATTGGCCGGATCGTTGCCACCGCGGAATTCCTGCTCGGTGCCATAGTAGAGGCACGGCACCCCGGGCGCCGTGTACAGGAACAACAACGCATTGTGCAGCAGCTTGCGCTGAGTCTCGATGTCGAACTGCTGCACGTTGTACAAAAAGCGCGGGACGTCGTGATTGTCGAGGAAGTTGACCGGGACGTCGGCCGGCGCGAGGCCGATGCCGCCGGTCGGCGCGGTCGTGCCCCAGGTGGTGGTTCGCTGATCCCAGAGCGCCTGAATGCGATCGGTCGACTGCGCCTGCTGGAACACGTCGCGGATGGCCTGAAAGTACTGCGGGAAGTAGAACGCGCTGTCGAGCTGATCGCTCGAGAGCGCCGGCTCACCGCTCGCACACTCGAGCTCGGCCTCGGTCGGCGGTAGCTGCTGCGTGAACGATCCGACCAGATCGTCGCGGCCGTCGAACGCCTCGCCGAACATGAAGAAGTTGAGCTTGCCCTGCTGGCCGAGGCGCTGACGCATGCGCTGCGTGAAGTAGCGCCAGAACTCGTGCTCGACGTGCTTGATGGTGTCGATCCGAAACCCGTCGGCGTTGGTCTGCTCGATGATGCGCGCGTACACGTCCACGTACGCCTGCTTGACGTCGCAGCGGGTGGTGTTGACGTCCTTGAGCCCGCCGGGAAAGTCGCCCTGCAGCAGCTGCTCGGCGATCTCGAAGTCGAGCGTGCGACCCTTGCGGTTGTAGACCTCGGGGTTGCGAAACACCGCGGGGCTCGGCGGCAGGTGGTTGGTGGCCGGATCGCTGGCGAAGATGATCGGCGCCGGGCCGGCCTCGCCGAGCGAGGTGAACGACTGAATCCCGCGCGAGTCGAAGTCGGGATCGTACTCGTTGATGTAGGTGACCGGTGAATCGGTGCCGTTGCCCTGGAGCTGCTCGTCGGGGTGCCCGTTGAGGTTGATGTCGTAATAGAACACCTGGCCGACGTGATTGGTGACGATGTCGATGATCACCTTCATGTCGCGCTCGTGGCAGGCGTCGACCAGCCGACGCAGCGCGACGATGTCACCAAAGTGCGGGTTGAGCTCGGTGAAGTCCTGCGCCCAGTAGCCGTGATAGCCGTCGACGTTGGCGTCGGTCTCGACGTTCTTGACGACCGGCGAGATCCAGATCGTGGTCACGCCGAGCTCCTGCAGGTACGGGAG
>DATLLB010000532.1:0-28253 GCA_035538075.1 Enhygromyxa sp. | reverse complement strand
ACATGACGGCCGCGCCGAAGCTCGAGCTGCCGGGGCGGGTCGCGACGTTGATCAAGGACAAGCTCGGCTACCGCGAGTGGGGCCGCTTCGATCGTGACAGCGCCGAGTTTCACTTTCGCCAGCAAACCAACGTGTTCGGCGATCGCATGACCATCGCCGGGCGCATGTGGGGCGAGGCGCTGACCGGCGACCGCATGCGCTGGCGGACCAAGCTTACGATCGAGTGCACGGTCCTCGGGGTCGGCGGGCTGATCGAGCGGGCCGCCGAGCACAACGTCGACAAGGCCTGGCCGGAGTGCTCGCGCTACTGGAATCGCTGGCTGGCCGAGCACCCGCACGCAGGGCTCGAGTAGCTCGGCCGAGCACGGACCGGGCCGCGCGTGGGCTCGCGCGGCCGGCCCGAACGCGCCGCACGGCTCAGATCTCGTCGTACCGAACGCCGATCATCTCGCCGCCGTTTTGGATGTTGCAGGCGACGTAGTAGTAGCCGTAGCTGTAGGTCGTCAGCAAGCTGGCCGAGAAGTCGAGCGACTGCTTGCCGGCGGTGCTGGTCGACGCCGAGCGCGAAGACGACGAGTTGTCGAGCGAGTCCTTGGCGTACAGCCAGCACGAGGTCGTGCTGCCCGACGGATTCTCGACCCGCGCGTAGGCGTTGCTCAGCGAGCCGGTGTCGTTGTCCTTGGGCATCGCGCACAGGGCCTGGCCGACACCGCCGGAGGCCCGCATGACCGCGCCCCAGGGCTCGAGGGTGGCGGTGTCGCGGGTGTTGCAGATGTTGCCGGGCACGGTCTGGGCGTCGGCCTGGGGCATGAACAGGCAGGCGCCCGCGCCGAGCAGGAGACCCATGGTGATTTGAGTGATCGTCTTGATTTTCGACATTGTGTCAGTTCCTGGTTGCAATGATCCACCGCGGATCGTCGAGACCCGCGTATCGAGGAGGAGACCTCGAATCTCAACAATTAAGAGACGTCGTCGTGGCGAGTGAAAAACGCCTCGGTCCGCAAGCTGCCGCTGGGGTCTTCGACGATGTGCACGTCGGACTGCACGAATTCACCCTCGGCCCGGAGCTCGTGGAGGAATCGGCGCTGTTCGTCGGGATCGTCATGTTCGAATTCCGCCCGACAGGTTCGCGAGCCACACTCGTTGCTGATCAGCCGGGTCGTCGCAAACCCCTGGGCCTGCAGCTCGGCGAGCTGGTGCTCGATCGAGCTCTCGGCCCGCGGAGCCCAGTCCTGATCGCGCTGTTCGTTGGCGAGGCGCTCGTCGAAGCCGTCGAAGATCTTGGCCTGGCGCTCGAGCTCGGCTGCGCGCCACTCCGCGAATTCCTCGCCCGACAGGCTCTCGGGGTCTTTCTGGAGGATTGCGGGCAGCCCCTCCTCGGCGCTCGCGGGCTCCTCAATCCTGATCTCGCGGATGACCTCCCGGGGAGCTCCCGGCCGCCCCGCCTGGGCTTCGAGTTGCTGACGCATCGCATCGAGCTCGCGCTGGACCGCGTCGAGCTCCGCGGCCGAGCTGTGCTGGGCGGTCGCGTCGATCGGGTCAGACCCAAAATCCAGGGTCAGCCAGGCGATTACCCAACCAGATATCATCGCCCCGGCCACGATTATGGCGGACTGCACTTGCTGTCGTAGCATTCTTCGGGTTCCAGTGCTGCCGCTCATGTCAGCGGAGACAGCGATCGCCACATTATCATCAATATGCAAGCATCGGAAGTGGAAAATAGCGATATTCTTCTGCCCAGATCGAATATTGGGTAACAGAATCTTCCAAATGCCAATCTAATGGATTGGTCTAATGATTGGTGTTGGTACGAGAATCCCACGTCGTCTGCCTGAAATGCAAAAGACTGGCTGAGCCAGCGGCTCAGCCAGTCTTTTGGCCGGGGAAGCGAGCGGCGGTTCAGCCGGTCGTGCCGCCGCCCATTTCACCGCCGGCCGTGCAGCCGGAGGCGTCGTAGGTGCAGGTCACCGGATCGCAGCCCAGCGTGCCGCCGGAGTAGCCGAGGTCGGCACAGCCGATGCCACCGAGCTCGGCGCCGTCGCACTGCTCGCCGAGATCGACGGTCGCGTTGCCGCAGACCGGAGCCCCGGTGTCGCCGTCGCCGTCACCGGTCGCAGGGTCGCCGTCGCCATCACCGTCGCCATCACCGTCGCCGTCGCCGTCACCATCGCCGTTCTCGGCGTTGCCGGACTCGCCGGTCTCGACCGGGACGTCGGCCGGAGTGCCAGTACCCGAGCCCGAGCCCGACTCTTCAGCAGCGGTCTCGAATTCGTTGGGAGCGTCGTCGCTGCAAGCGGCGGCAAGGACGAGGAGGCAAGAAACGGCAAGACCAATGGGGCGGCGCATCGCGCCATTGCTTCTCATGGTTGCCGGGCGCACGCAAACACTCTCTGGCGAATCCTGCCCCGCTCTAGCGCACGCAGAAACAAAGACTGCGAAATACGCGCAGGCGCGCTACGGGATGGCCTCGCCGACGATCGCGGTGGGGTCTTCGGGCTGCGGTCGGAAGGCGTTGATGGGGATCTTGAGGTAGCGCTTCTTGTTGGTCGCCGGATCGGGGAGTGCGCCCGCGTCCACGTTGACCTGCACGCTCTGAAACAGCAGCTTGGGTGCGGTCAGGGTCGCGTCGCGCGAGGTCCGGAATTCGACGAACTCTGCGCGCGGGCGGGCTGCGGGGAGCTGCTTGTTGCTGGCCTTCTGTGCCGCGACCGTGGTCTCGAATGCGAGCGGGCGACCGCCGGGCTGGTAGTCATGTCCGACGAAGATCCGCGTGTCGTCGGGCAGCGTGTAGATGCGCTGGGTGATCGAGTCGTAGAGATCCTCCGCGCTGCCGCCCGGAAAGTCGCAGCGGCCGGTGCCCATGTCGGGCATGAACAAGGTGTCGCCGGTGAACAGGCAGTCCTCGAACTTGTAACAGACGCACGCGGGCGTATGGCCGGGGGTCGAGATGACCTCGAAGCGGAGCGTGCCGGCTTCGACGAGCTCGCGGTCGTGCAGCAGGCGATCGAACTGGCGCCCGTCGGTCGGGAACTCGCTCGGCAGATCGAAGACGTCCTTGAAGATCGCCTGCACAATCGTGATCTTGGCGCCGACGGCCGTCTGCGCGGCGGGGAACCGGCGCTTGAGCACCTGCGAGCCCGACAGGTGATCGGCGTGCGCATGGGTCTCGAGGATCATGCGCACGTTCAGCTCGTGCTTGCGCAGGAACACGCTGACGCGATCGACCGAGGCGTGGCTGATCTCGGAGCTGGCCGGGTCGTAGTCGAGCACCGGATCGATGACGACCGCGTCGCGTGACGCTCGGTCGAAGACCACGTAGGTCATGGTGCTGGTGGCGTCGTCGTAGAAGGCTTCGATGTCCATGGCGGAGCGTCGGGGATGGGGAGCGCACGCGTGGCCAGGTGGCCGAGCAGGGCGCGAGTGCGGGCGAGGGCGGCCCGCCAGGGTGCGATGGCGAGCGCGAGCTCGTAGGCGGCGGCGTGCTGCGCCAGCGCAGCATCGCGCCGAGCGAGCGCCTCGTCGAGGGCCGCGAGCAGCGAGGGCAGCTGGCCGTACTCGACCGCGCTGCGAAGGAGGTTGTCGAGCATCAGCAGGCGCGAGCCGAAGCCGCGCGGGAGCTGCTGCTGGCGCGCCCACGCGGCGATGTCGGAGCGGCTGACAAAGACGCCGCTCGCGGCCGGGGTCAGCAGGTGCTCGGCGATCTGACGCAGGCCCGTGTGTGGATCGGCGAGCGGATCGCCAACGTCGAGCAGCGCCACGGGGGTGATCGGGCTGGGCAGCGCGAGGCGGTGCTCGGCCGTGATCGCGAGCGTCTCGCTCGCAATCGCGGCCCAGAATTCGCTGTGCGAGATCGAGATCGCGCTGACCAGCGCGGGCAGGTAGCTGAGCACGCAGCTGTCGAGAAATTCGGCGAGCAGGGGATCGAGCGCGGCGGCGATCGACGGCCGCCCCTCCGCGAGCGCGTCGGCCTGCGCGCCCGTGACGAACGAGAGGAACGCCAGCTGCACGCCGAGGTGATCGGCGGCGAGCTCGTCGAGCCTGGGCTCGAAGCCGGCTCGCGCGTAGTCGCTGCGCACTCGATCGGCGCAGGCACCCGCGCTCGCGCTCGCGTCGAGGAACACGCCTGCGTAGGGGAACACGCCGAGGCCGAACGTGGCGTAGTGCTCGGCCGCGAGCTGCTCGAGCGGCACGCCGCGTGCGGGCAGCCAGCCGAGTTGCTCGAGCTGCGACGACGAGGCTCGATCGACCCCGCGCGCGAGCAGCCGCGCGAGCAGTCGGTAGAGGCGGCTACGCGCGAGCGCCTGCTGCTGGGTGCTCAGGCTCATCGCCCAAATGGCTCCTCGGGCAGGCGATAGGCGGCGGCGATCGGCTTGAGCGGACGCTTGAGCCATCGCGGTCGGCGGGTGCCGTCGGGGCTGTGGTCGACGGCGGAGCGCGTGAGCGCGTACCACTCGCGATAGACCTGCATGGACTTGCGCACGTCGACGCGCACGTCGCCGTGGCGATCGTCGGGTCGCGCCTTGCGGACGTCGATCGCCTTTTGCAGCCAGCAATGCGCGCCGCTGATCGGATCGGGGTGCACGGCGTGGGTGAGGATTTGATGCACGCCGACGTCGGTCCACCAGATGCGGCTGGTGTCCGGATCGAAGGTCTGCCAGGCGCGGCCATGCTCGAGGATGTTGAGCGCGTGGTTGCCCTGCCCGTCTTGCTCGAGCCGGGCGAGCGCGGTCATGCCCGGGTTGCCGCCCTGGTTGTCGGCGAGGCGCCAGCGACCGAGGTGGTGGCTCATCGCGAGGATGCCGGGCTTGATGCCCTCGGTGACGTAGACCTTGTCGACGAAGTAGCCGATCTCGGTCTCGACGCGGATCAGCTCGCCGGAGCTGACGCCGATCCGCGCGGCGTCGCTCGGGTGCATCCACACCGGGTTTTGGTGGCTGATCTCGTACAGCCACTTGGCGTTGGCCGAGCGCGTGTGGATCAGCGTCGGCAGGCGGAAGGTCGGCAGCAGCAGCATCTCGCCGCGCTGGCGATCGATGTTGGCCGGCGAGACGTGGCTCTCGAGCGGCCAGGGGATCACGTGCTCGCGCGCAGGCCAGCCCCAGTCGCGCAGCGTCGCGCTGAAGAACTCGAGCTTGCGGCTGGGCGTGTCGAAGCCGAGCCGTCGGACGCCGTCGATCGCCACGCCGGCTTCGTCGGGCCCGACCTCGCGCTCGTACGGGAGATAGTTCTCGCGCATGACCTCGAAGCAGCCGTACTTGCGCATGTACGCGAGCGGCGTGAGGCCCTCGGCAGCGGCCTTTTCAGGCAAGCCCGGGACGCTGTGCTCGAACACCCAGCTCCAGTACTCGTCCTGCGTGAACGGGCGCGAGGGATCGACCGGGCTCTCGAACCACTTGCGAATGCCGAGCGCGCCGTCGGGATCCATGCGCCACGAGAGCTCGACCCAGAGCTCGGCCTCCTCCCAGACCTCGCCGGGGTTGGCCTCCCACGTGTACTGCACGGGCTTGCCCGCGCGCTCGAGCGCGACGCGGCGGACCGGCTGACGAAAGCCGATCCACTGGCCGGCGTGGGTCTCCTGACTCATCAGATCGTGGCGCTCGCCGGCGTGGCCCATCGGCAGCACGTAGTCGGCGAACCACGCCGACTCGTTCCAGGTCGGCGTGAGCGCGACGTGGAGCTTGATCTTGCTCTCGTCGCGCAGCGCCTCGAGCCACATGAACCCGTCGGGGTTGATCCACATCGGGTTGTAGACGCGCGTGAAGTAGACGTCGATGGTGCCGCGGCCCTCGGCCAGGAAGTGCGGGAGCAGGAAGCTCATCTCGAAGAACGCGAGCGGCCACTCGTGGGGCATCTGCAGCTCGTTCCAGGCCTCGACCGGCGGCGGCGACGAGAATGGCTTGGGCACGAACTTGTTCCACTCGTTCATCGAGGTGCCGCCGCGCGTGCCGACGCTGCCGGTCAGCACGTTCAAGAAGAACAGCGCGCGCGCGACCTGCCAGCCGCCGCGGTTGCCGATCGAGGCGGAGCGCCAGGTGTGGGCGGCGAGCTGGGTGCCGGCGGACTCGATCAGCTTGGCGGTGGCCTCGATCCGCTCGATCGGCACCTGGGCCTCGGCGGCCGCACGCTCGAAGGTGAACTCGCCGTAGAGCGTCGCGAGGCAGCGCTCGAAGTCCTCGAAGCTACACGCGCCGATCGGCAGCTCGGGCATGTTGGGCAGGCCCGGAGCCTCGCGCAGGAACTGCTCCCAGTTGACCCACCGCCGCACGAACTCGCGCGCGTAGCTGCGACGCTGGATCAAGTAGTTGGCGATCGCGAGCAGGATCGTGGTCTCGGAGCCGGGCCAGCACGGCAGCCACACGTCGCTGCGCGAGGCGGTGTTGGACAGCCGCGGATCGAGCACGATCAGCTTGGCGCCGGCTTGCTTGGCCTCGATGATCCGCTGCGCGTGCGGGTTGAAGTAGTGGCCGGTCTCGAGGTGGCTGGAGATCAGCAGGATCACGCGGGCGTTGGCGTGATCGGGGCTCGGTCGATCGGCGCCGGCCCAGAACGCGTAGCCGGCCCGCGCTCCAGCCGAGCAGATGTTGGTGTGGCTGTTGTGCCCGTCGACGCCCCACGCGGTGATGGTGCGGTTGAGGTAGTGATCTTCGCCGGGGCGACCGACGTGGACGGTGATCCCGTCGCGTCGCGCCTGCCTGCTCGCGCGCATCCGGGCGGCGATGTCGGTCAGCGCTTCGTCCCAGCTGACGCGCTTCCACTGGCCCTCGCCGCGCGCTCCGACGCGCTTCAAGGGATAGAGGATGCGCTCGGGATCGTAGGTCTGGTTGTGGGTCGCCGGGCCCTTCGCACAGTTGCGACCGCGCGAGCCCGGGTGCCGCGGGTTGCCCTCGAACTTGCGGATCTCGAACGTGGTCTTGTCGACGTAGGCCAGCAGCCCGCAGGCGCTCTCGCAGTTGAAGCAGATGGTCGGGATCAGCGAGTAGCGGCGCGGGACCTTGCGCGGCCAGGCCTTGGCGTCCCACTCGACCCAGTCGTCCCAGCGCTCGGGCGGCGGATAGTGAGACATGCGGCCGTCACCGTGATCGACCTCGATCAAGTTGGTGGGTGGGCGATCGGCTTCGGCGAAGCTCGGGAGCGCCTCGCCTGCGGCGTTGCTCGGCTCCGTTGCGAGGATCGGCTCGTCGTTGCGGGCGTAGCTCGGGCGCAAGACGGCAGTGAGCAGCTTGGCGACCTTGGCAGCGAGTTTGTCGCTCACGAGTTGGGGACCTCCTGAGGGGCCATCACGAAGGCGTGCTCGTAGGCGTAGAGGCCGATGATCGCGGCGAGCGTGGCGACGAGCGAGAGCGCGGCGGAGGGGATCGCTAGGCAGATCAGCGGGACCACGTGGCCGAGCAGGATCGCGCCCCACCAGAAGCTCTTGGCGTGACGACCGTGGCGAATCTCGTGCGCGGCTCGAGCCGCGACCTCGCTCGCGTGCGGGATGCCGAGCTCGCCGAACAGGATCACGAACAGATCGAGGCCGAGGCTCAGGCCGAAGCCGAGCCGCGCCGCGTCGAGCAGATCGGGGCGCAGATCGACGAATACACCGAGGCCGAGGATTGCACCGGTGCCCATCATCGTGGCCTGGATGAGCAGGTGCAGGGGCAAGAGCGGGCTCTGCCAGAGATCGCGACCCTCGGCCTGCGCGAACAAGAACGCGGTGTAGATCGCGGTGCCGATCGCGAGCGGGAGGGTGATCCATGCCAGCGCGGTGCGGGCGATCGCGGGCATGGTGAATGCTCCCGTCCACGCGGCCGCGACCTCGGCTGCCCACCACAAGCCGGCGACGGTGGAGAAGCCGACCAGCAAGAAGGCCCCGCGCGCCAGCCAGCTCTTCCACTGCGGGCGCAGGAGGATCGACAAGAACCGCTCGGGTCGCTCGAGGTCGGCGATCAGCAGGGCGGTGGTCGCGAGCGTCGCGAGGATCGCGACCAACCCGCCGCCGATCATCGCGCGCAGATCGAAGCCGAACAGACCGAAAACCCAGCCGAGCGCAAGGAAGCCGAAGATGCCCGCGGCGATCGCCTTGGTGACCAGGTACGCGGGCACCTGCCAGTGCCACGGGATCGCATGCTGGGCGTTGTAGGCCAGCTGCACCATCTGCTCGGCCATGCGGATCGGCGAGCCCTTCGGCAGACCTTGCTCGCTGCGCGCGACGGGGGTCGTGCCTTGCTGCGTGATCACGTCGGCAAACGCCATCTGCCGCGGCCGCTCGGCGAGCACGGTGGGATGCAGCGCGACCGCGTCGCCGTCGATGTAGAGCAGCTTCGGCCGCGTGCCCTGCTCGGGCTTGCGGACGGTCACGCGACTGCTCGCAACCAGCTTGGCGATCTTGCTGAGCGGATCATCGAGATCGCCGGCGACGATCGCCTCGGTCGGACACACGACCACGCACGCCGGCTCGAGCCCGACGTCGACTCGGTGCGCGCAGTAGTGGCACTTGGCTGCGGTGTGGGTCGCGGGATCGATGTGGATGGCGTCGTAGGGGCACGCCTGCATGCAGGCCTTGCAGCCGATGCACGCGTCCTTGTCGAACTCGACGATGCCGTCGTCGCGCTGGTACATTGCCGTGACCGGGCAGATGCGCACGCAAGGCGGATTCTCGCAGTGGTTGCAGCGCGTGACCTGGAAGGTCCGCAGCACGTCCGGGTAGGCGCCATGCTCGACGTACTTCACCCACGTCCGGTGGACCCCGAGCGGCACCTCGTTCTCGCTCTTGCAAGCGGTGCTGCACGCGTGGCATCCGATACAGCGCGTGTTGTCGATGACGAAGCCGTAATTCACCTTGGCCACCCGCAGCCGTTTGCTTTCGAGCTGGTGAGTTCAGCAATCGTCATGCCACGTGGTGCGGAGAGTCGGCCCAATACTTGCGAACCGCCGCGGGCGCATGGCTGAGCAGCGAGAGATCGAAGCGCGGCCGGGCGCGCTCGCACGTGCACGTCGGCTGCTCGGTAGCTTGGGCCCGGATGCGGGCGCGGCGTTGGTGGTGCTGTTCCTCGCGATCCCGCAGGGCCTCGCGTACGCGACGATCGCTGGGCTCCCGCCGGCGGCGGGGCTCTACGCGGCCGCGCTGCCGACCGTGGTCGGATCCTTGTTTCGCAGCTCCAAGCACGTGATCGTGGGACCGACCAACGCGCTGAGCTTGCTGGTCGGCGCGGCCGTGATCGCGACGAGCGAGCACGATCCGATCGCGGTCGGGATCGCGCTGGCGTTTGGCGTCGCGCTGTTTCAGCTCGTTGCAACCGCGTTGCGACTGAGCACGGTCGTCGATTACATCTCGTCGCCGACGGTGCTCGGCTACATCACCGGCGCCGGCTTGCTGATCGGCATCGGGCAGCTGCACAACGTCACCGGGACGCACGGCCCGGTCGGTCGGATGTGGACGACGATCGGCGGGTGGATCGAGGCGCTGCCGGCTGCCGATCGCATGACCGCCGCGTTCGCAGGCGGGACGGTGCTGGCGGTGATCGTGCTGCGCTGGCTGAGCAGGCGCGCGCGGCTGCGAGCGGCGAAGGGGGCGAGCGCGGCGCTCGATCGGTTCTTCGCCAAGCTGCCGGCGGCGTTGGTGGTGATGCTGCTCGGCATCGCGATCAACCTCGCGTTGAACCTCGAGCAGCTGGGCCTGCGCACGGTCTCCGATCTCTCGCCGATCCCCGCCGGCTTGCCGCCGCTCACCATGCCCTCGCCCGCGCTGGCGCTCGAGCTCGCCCCAGTGGCCTTGGCGTGCACGGTGCTCTCGCTGGTCGAGTCGAACGCGGTCGCGCGATCGATCGCGTCGCGGACCGGGCAGCGACTCGACGCGCGCCGCGAGTTCCTCGGCCAGGGTCTGGCCAACCTCGCGGCCTCGTTGTCGGGCGGCTATCCGGTCAGCGGGAGCCTGTCTCGCTCGGTGCTCAACGAGCAGGCCGGCGCTCGCACGCGCGCGGGCGGAGTGCTCACTGGGCTGATGATGATCGCCGTGCTGCTGGCGTTGGCGAGGCTGCTCGATCACACGCCGATCGCGAGCTTGGCCGGCTTGCTGCTGGTGGTCGCGTGGGATCTGGTCGACGTGCCTCGCATTCGTCGAACGCTGCGCAGCTCGCCTGGCGACGCGCTGGCGTTCGTGGCCACGATGATCGGCACCTGGACGCTCGCGCTCGATCAGGCCATCTATCTCGGCGTCGGCGTCTCGCTGGTGCTGTTCCTGCGCAAGGCGAGGCTGCTGACCGTCCGCGAGCTGGTCGTCGACGAGAGCGGGCGGCTGCAGGAGCAGGCGCTCGGGCAGCCGCTCGCGCCACTGACCGCGCGCTGCGAGGCGATTCGTCTGCTGCACGTCGAGGGCCCGCTGTTCTTCGGCTCGGCCGGCGAGCTTCGGCGCGCGCTCGATCCGATCCTCGCGGCGCCCGGGCTGCGCGTGCTGGTGCTCCGGGTCAAGCGTGCGATCGGGCTCGATCTCAGCGTCGCCGAGGAGCTGATCGCGATCGCCGAGTTGCTGCGCAGTCGCGGTCAGCAGCTGGTGATGGTCGGCATGTCGCCCGACATGATGGAGGTGCTCGAGCGCTCGGGGGCCGGCGTGGTGATCGGCAAAGACAACTTGATCCCGACGCGACGGCGGTGGTTCGAGGCGCTCACGGCTGCGATCGCTCGCGGCTTTGCGTTGAGTGAAGGGCTGCACACGAGCAACTGCCCGCTCGCGCGCGCCAACCCGTCGCTGCCGGGCGGAGCCCTCAACCCGGACCGTGCGGCGGAGCGGATTCGATCGCTTGACGTTATCAAAGATTCGTGATTTATGTTAGGTATGCTTCCTTGTCCTGCGTGTAAGCGTCACCTGCGTGCCACCGAGGTCCTTTGCCCGTTTTGCGGCGTGAATCTGCCGTCTACCGGGGCTTCGGGGGTCACGGCGATCGCCTTCGCGGCGCTGGCGTTGCTCGGCACGACGGCGTCCTCGCCGGGCCGCAGCGCCGACGGGGACGGCGGGACCACGACCAGCCACGACTCGACGACCGACGACACGACCGACGACACGACGACGGTCGACGACAGCTCGGAGAGCGGGATGACGGAGACCGAGACGGACACGGACGACGGTCCCGACGACACCAACTCGGAGGGCGGGAGCTTCTACGCCGGGCCCTCGCCGGACTGGGGCGGTATCGAGTGCGACCCGTGGTTTCAGGACTGCCCCGAGGGTGAGAAGTGCGTGCCGTATGCGAGCTCGGGCGGGACCTGGGACGCGAACAAGTGCGTGCCGATCCAGGGTGACGGCGCGCCGGGTGACGCGTGCACCTACGGCGGGGCGATCACGGCGGACGACAGCTGCGATGCAACCAGCATCTGCTGGAACACCGAGCCGATCGACGGCTCGCTCGTCGGCACCTGCACGCCGTTTTGCATGGGCGTCCCCGAAGACCCCGAGTGTGCCGAGGGTAGCTCCTGCGTGATCGCCAACGACGGCTCGATCAACCTGTGCTTGGAGAGCTGTGATCCGCTCGAACAAGACTGCCCCGACGGACTCGGTTGCCACTGGTTGGCCGAGCAGTTCGTGTGTGTGCAGTCCGAGGACGAGCCGCCGAATCAGCCGTGCGACTTCGTCGGCGACTGCCCCGCCGGATCGGTGTGTGTGAACGCAGACGTGGTGCCCGACTGTGCTGGCTCGTCCTGCTGCACCGCGTTTTGTTCGATCTCCGAGCCGAGCTGCATGGAGCCCACCAGCGAGTGCATCCCGTACTTCGAGGATCCGCCGGTTGGTTACGAAGACGTGGGCATCTGCGGTGCGCCTTAACCTCGAACACCTGGTCGATCGGGCTGGCTCGTCAGCGTGAGCGAGCGGGCGTTCGAGCACGCTGCGCATCTGCGACTGCGCGCGACTTTGTTTTGATCGCGTGAACTGCGTTGGTGCGCGATCGGAGAAACGCTGCAGCGACGTCGTGCAGTGGTGTTTTCGAGGCTCGGAGCGGTTTCGAAACATTGCTGTCGTAGTCGCGAACGGACTACGCGCAGCCGACATTGGTTAGTGACCGGCCTACTCCTGGAGCGTATCGTGTCGGTCCTCGCCGTCGCCCTTTCGCTCCCCCGAGAGGCCTTTGGATCAACGGCGACCAACCTAGAGACCCGCGATGCTCCAAGGCCAACGTGATCTCCGTGCGAAGGCGCCGATCGTGGACCACGAGCCGGTGCTGGCGTGGCTCAAGGACGCAATGAGCCGTGTGTTGGGCATCGAGGCCTCGCGCATCGATCCCAACACTCGCTTTCGTGAATTCGGCCTCGACTCCGAGCAGATCACCGAGCTGGTCGCTCGGCTATCGAGTCACGTCGGGCATGCGTTGTCGCCCGTCGCTCCGTGGGAGCATCCGACCCCGCTGGCGCTCGCTCATCATGCAGTCTCGACCCGCGCCGTGCAGACGGCCGCGAGCGGGACCGGAGTGACGAGCGGGCGTGGGCCGGGGCTCGGCGCGTCGATGAGCGCGGAGCCGATCGCGGTGGTCGGGATCGGCTGTCGGTTGCCGGGTGGCGTGCACAACCCCGAGCAGCTGTGGGAACTGCTCAAGCACAAGGGCAACGGCGTCAAGCAGGTGCCGACCGATCGCTGGGACGTCAAGGAGTACCTCGACGTCGATCGAGCGGCGCCCGGCAAGATGACGACCCGCTGGGGCGGGTTCCTCGATCAGGTCGATCAATTCGACGCGGCTTTCTTTGGCATCTCGCCGCGCGAGGCCCAGCAGATGGATCCGCAGCAGCGGCTCGCGCTGGAGCTTTCGTGGGAGGCGCTCGAGGACGCGGGCATCGATCCGACCTCGCTGCGCGGCGGCAACGTGGGCGTATTCGTGGGCGCGATGTGGTGCGACTACGCGCGACTGACCGCCGACGACGTGCGCGGCATCGATCAGCACACCGGGACCGGCATCGACAGCTCGATCATCTCCGGTCGGATCTCGTACACGCTCGGGCTCGAGGGCACGAGCATGACCGTCAACACGGCCAGCTCGAGCTCGCTGGTCGCCGTGCACCTGGCCTGCCAGAGCCTGCGCGCGGGCGAGACGACGATGGCGATCGCCGGCGGCGTCAACTTGATCATCACGCCGCACGGGACCGTGGTGATGACCAAGCTCGGCACCCAGAATCCGGCCGGGCAGTGCCGCGCGTTCGATGCCGGGGCCAACGGCTACGTGCGTGGCGAGGGCGGCGGGTTGGTGATCCTCAAGCCGCTCAGTCGGGCGATCGCCGACGGCGATCGCATCTACTGCCTGATCCGCGGCAGCGCCTCGAACAACGACGGGTTCTCCAACGGCCTGACCGCGCCGAATCCCAAGGCCCAGGAGTCGGTGCTCCGGGCGGCGCTGGCCAACGCCCGGGTCGAGCCCAACTCGATCCATTATGTCGAGGCGCACGGGCCCGGCACGATCCTCGGCGACCCGCTCGAAGCGAGCGCGCTGGGGGCCGTGATCGGCTCCGCACATAGCCCCGATCGGCCACTTCGGCTCGGCTCGATCAAGACCAACATCGGGCACCTCGAGGCTGCGGCCGGCATCGCCGGCCTGATGAAGACCGCGCTCGCGCTCTATCATCGGATGCTGCCGGGCAACCTGCACTTCGAGCAGCCCAACCCGCACATTCCGTTCGAGCAGCTGCACCTGCAGGTCCAGACCGAGCTCGAGGGTTGGCCGGCCGGCAACGAGATCCCGCGCGCGGGCGTGACCTCGATCGGCTTCGGCGGATCCAATTGCCACGCGGTGCTCGAGGCCGCGCCGAAGAGCGAGGCCTTGATGCTGCCGCTGGCCTCGGTCACGGCCGCGGGCCTGCGTCGGCAGGTGCTGGCCTCGCTCGACTTCGCGTTCGAGCTGAGCAACTGGAACGAGACCGCCGCGCTGTGCCGGGCGCTGTCGGAGCGGGCCGGGTTCGGCAAGCACCGCGTGAGCCTGATGCTCAACGCGCCCGAGCAATTGGTCGACGGCCTCTCGGGCCTGCTCGCGGGTGGCCTGCGCAACGTCCAGCCGGCGCCCGACAAGCCGCGCTTGGTGTTCGTGTGCTCGGGTCACGGCTCGCAGTGGCTGGGCATGGGTCGCACGCTGCTGGTCGGCGAGCCGGTGTTCCGGGCCTCGCTCGAGGCCGTCGATCGCGAGGTCATGGCGCTCGCAGGCTGGTCGGTGATCGACGAGCTGCTGGCCGACACCGTGCGCTCGCGGCTCGATCGGGCCGAGGTCGTGCAGGTCGTGCTGTTCGCGATCCAGGTCTCGTTGGGCGCGCTGTGGCACTCGTGGGGGATCGAGGCCGACGCGATCATCGGCCACAGCGTCGGCGAGATCGCGGCCGCGCAGCTGGCCGGGATCCTCTCGCTGCAGGACGCGGTGCGGGTCGTGGTCGCGCGCGGTCGGATCGTCGGCGAGGCCGCGGCCGGACGCGGGGCGATGCTGGCGGTGTCGCTGCCCGAGGCGATGCTGCTCGAGCGGCTCGGCGAGGCGGCCAAGGATCTCGTGATCGGGGCCTACAACAGCCCGCGCTCGACGGTGCTGTCGGGGCCCCGGCAGGCGATCGACGAGGCCGAGGCGCTGCTGGCCCAACGCGGCGTGCGGATCCATCGGGTCGAGATCGACTTCGCCTCGCACAGCCCCGAGATGCTGCCGCTGGTCGCTCCGCTCGAGGCGGCGTTGACGAGTTATCCGGGGGGGATCACGCCGCGCCCGGCCAAGGTGCCGATGGTCTCGACGGTGATGGTCGAGACGCTGGTCGGCCCCGAGTGCACGCCGTCGTACTGGGCCCGCAACCTGCGGAGCCCGGTCCGCTTTCGCCAGGCGATCGAGCTGCTCGCCGATCTCGGACCGACGATCTTCCTCGAGCTGAGCTCGCACCCGACCTTGCTCAAGTCGATCGAGCAGACGATCGACAACATCGAGGGCAACCGCCACGCGGTGCTGCCCTCGTGCTGGCGCAACGAGGACGAGCGCGGCAGCATGCTGCGCAGCCTCTCGCAGCTGTTCAACGGCGGCTTCGATCCCGAGTGGCCGGCCGTCTGGGCTCACGCGCCACAGCTCCGCATGCTGCGACCCGACCTCGAGGAGCGCATGACCGATGCGACCGGCGACGTCGAGGTCGAGGTCTGGGAGGTCGAGAGTCGCTATCGCGTGCCGCTGCTGTTGTCGGCCAAGAGCGAGCTGGCGCTGCGGGCCCAGGCCGAGCGGCTGCACGCTTACTTGTTGGATCATCCGGATCTGACGCTGGCCGACGTCGCGCACTCGCTAGCGACCACGCGCGCGCACTTCGAGCGTCGCGCGTCGGTCAGCGCGGTCGACATCAAGGACGCGCTCACGGCCCTCGAGGCGCTCGCGCGCGGCGATGATGATCCGCGCATCGTCGAGGGTGAGGCGCGGGTCGAGGGCAAGCTCGCGTTCGTGTACTCGGGCCAGGGCTCCGAGTGGCCGGCGATGGCCAAGACGCTCGCGCAGCTGTCCGATCGCTTCCGCGAGCAGCTCGAGGCCTGCGATCGCGCGCTCTCGGTTCACGTCGACTGGTCGGTGATCGAGGTGCTCGACGGCGCCGAGGGAGCGCCGAGCCTCGATCGCACCGAGGTCGTGCAGCCGGTCCTGTTCGCGGTCACGGTCGCGCTCACGTCCCTGTGGCGGCTGGTCGTCGGGCTCGAGCCGCACGGGTTGGTCGGCTATGGCTTCGGCGAGGTCGCGGCCGCGTATGTAGCGGGTGCGCTGAGCCTCGAGGACGCGGCGCGGATCGTCGCGCTCCGCAGCCGCGCGCTCGGGCGTCTGGCCGGACGCGGCGCGGTCGCGAGCGTGACGCTGCCGGCGTCCGAGGTCGAGCCGCAGCTCAAGCGCTGGGGTGATCGGGTGGCGATCGCCGCTCATCAGAGCCCGAACACGACCTGGATCTCGGGCGAGCCCGAGGTCATCGACGTGCTGGTGGCCGAGCTCGAGGGCGCGCGCAAGCTGCCGTTCAGCCACGCGCCTGCGCACGGACAGATCGATCTGGTCCGCGACGAGATCCTCGCGTCGCTCGACGGCATCGCGCCGCGGCCGGTCGGGGTCCAGCTCTACTCGAGCGTGCGCGCGGAGAAGCTGGTCGGGCGCGAGCTCGATGCCGAGTACTGGTATCGCAACGTGCGGCTGCCGGTCCGCTTCAGCGAGACGATCGAGAAGATGCTGGCCGACGGCTACCGCTTCTTCATCGAGGTCAGCCCCGAGACCATGCTGCGCGGCGCGCTGGAGTCGATCTTCAGCCGCGCCGACGTCAACGCGGTCGCGGTCGGATCGCTGGCCCGCGACGCTGGCGGGCCCAACCGGATGCTGCGATCGCTCGGCGAGCTGCACTGCCGCGGGCTCGAGATCGACTGGACCAAGCTCTCGGCCGGCCGTCGGGTTCGGCTGCCGACCTACGCGTTCCAGCGCAACCGCTTCTGGGTCGAGACCAGCCACCGCCACACCGGCGCCGACGCGGTGCAAGTGCAGGTCGCGGCCGCCGACGATGGGTTTTGGAGCGCGGTCGAGAGCGGTGATCTCGACTCGCTGGCCAACGCGCTCAACGTCGCCGACGAGCAGCACAAGGCCTCGCTCGCGTCGCTGCTGCCGGCCCTGACCTCGTGGCGGCGCAACCATCAGGAGCGCACGACCCTCAACGCGTGGCGCTACCGCGTGGCCTGGAAGCCGATGCCGACTGCGCCTTCGCTGAGCAGCGTGGCCGGCTCGTGGTTGCTGGTGAGCGCGTCGGAGCCGGACGATCCCGAGATCGTCGATGCGATCGCGCAGGCGCTCGCGAGCGCGGGCGGCCAGGTCGTGCGCGTGACGGTCGACGAGAGCGAGCCCGATCGCGCCGACACGGTCGAGCGCATCCAGCAGGCGATCGCCGACGGCCCGCCGCCGCGCGGCGTGATCTCGTTGCTGGCGCTGGTCGACGAGCCGATGCCCGAGCAGCCGATGGTGCCGGCCGGGTTGATCCTGAACTTGGTGCTGACGCAGGCGCTCGGCGACCTCGCATCCAAGTGGGGCACCGACGCGCCGCTGTGGCTGCTGACGCGCGGGGCGGTGTCGATCGGCCGCGCCGATCCACTGACGCAACCACTGCAGACGATGGCCTGGGGTCTCGGTCGGGTGATCTCGCTCGAGCACCCGGATCGCTGGGGCGGGCTCGTCGATCTGCCGCAGGTGTTGGACCTCAAGGCCTCGCGACGACTGCTCGCGCTGCTGGCCGGAGAGCACCGCGAGGATCAGATCGCGCTGCGCAACACCGGCCTGTTCGTGCGTCGACTCGAGCGCGCGCCGCTGACCGAGCTGGCCGACAGCAAGCCCTGGAAGCCGCGCGGGACCATCCTCGTGACCGGCGGGACTGGGGCGCTCGGGGCTCGCGTGACGCGGTGGTTGGCCGGCGCCGGGGCGGAGCATCTGGTCCTGACCAGCCCGCACGGACCCGACGCGGAGCTGACCGAGCTGCACACCCGCGTCTCGCTGGTCGCGTGCGACACCACCGACCGCGAGGCCATCTCGACGCTGCTCGATCAGCTCGAGGCCCACGGCGAGACGCTGACCGCGGTCATCCACGCCGACAACGTCCCGCAGCAGAGCCCGCTCGCCGAGATCAGCGTCGACGAGGCGGTCCGCGTGGCCGCGGCCAAGGTCGCCGGCGCTCGCTACCTGCACGAGCTGCTCAAGGAGCAGGAGCTCGACGCGTTCATCACCTTCTCGTCGATCGCCGGCGTGTGGGGCAGCGGACGGCAGGGCATCTACGCGGCCGCCAACGCCTACCTCGACGCGTTCGTCGAGCACCGCGCGAGCCTCGAGCTGCCGGCCCTGTCGGTGGCCTGGAGCGCGTGGGCCAGCGGCGCGGTCGATGATCCGACCCAGCACGAGCTGCGCCGTCGCGGGCTCGAGCCGCTCGATCCCAAGCTCGCGATCCAGGCGCTGCAGCAGAGCCTCGATCACGGCGACACCAACGTGGTGATCGCCGACGTCGACTGGTCTCGGTTCACGCCCAGCTACGCGGCCGCGCGCCCGCGGGCGCTGCTCGACGACATCCCCGAGGCCAAGGCCGCGCTCGACTCCAGCGACGCGTCGTCGGAGCCCGACGAGGCCCGCCTGCTCGCGCGCCTGCGCGGGCTGTCGGACAGCGAGCGTCAGCGTGCGCTGGTCAACCTGGTGCTCGGCGAGACCGCCTCGGTGCTCGGCTACCACGACGCCTCGCGACTCGACGCCAACACCGGGTTCGTCGATCTCGGGCTCGACTCGCTGATGGCGGTCGAGGTCCGTCGCCGACTGCAGCGCGAGACCGGCCTCAACCTGCCGGCCACGCTGGTGTTCGATCATCCGTCGCCCAAGCACGTCGCCGAGTTCCTGCTCGAGGGGCTGGCCCCGGCGCTCGGTGTGGCCGCCGAAGCGGACGAGGATCAGCGCGGTCGCGAGGACGCGGCCGCCAGTCACGAGCCGGTTGCGATCGTCGGCGTCGGGCTGCGCATGCCCGGGCAGATCCTCGATCTGACCTCGCTGTGGAAGTTCTTGGCGGCCGGGCGCGAGGCCGTGGGGCCGCTGCCGGCGACCCGCTGGAACGTCGAGGAATTCTACGATCCCGATCCCGAGGCCAAGGGTCACTCGTACGTGCGCGAGGGCTCGTTCCTCGATCAGATCGATCAGTTCGATCCCGCATTCTTCGGCATCAGCCCGCGCGAGGCCAAGACCATCGATCCGCAGCACCGCTTCCTGCTCGAGGCCGCCTGGCAGGCGCTCGAGCATGCCGGCGTGGTGCCGGGCTCGCTGCGCGACTCGTTGACCGGCGTGTTCGTCGGGCTCGGGCCCAGCGACTACGATCAGCTGCGGCAGGGGCCCGGCGAGGCCTACACGTTCACGGGCACGCAGACCTCGTTCGCGGCCGGGCGCCTGTCGTTCACGCTCGGCCTGCAGGGTCCGGCGATGGCGGTCGACACCGCGTGCTCGGCCTCGCTGGTCGCGTTCCACCTCGCCTGCCGATCGCTGCGCAACCGCGAGTGCGAGCTGGCGCTGGCCGGCGGCGTGCAGATCCTCGCGGCGCCCGACGTGTTCGTGCAGCTGTCGCGCACGCGTGCGCTCGCGCCCGACGGGCGCAGCAAGACCTTCTCGGCCAACGCCAACGGCTACGGTCGCGGCGAAGGTGTGGTCGTGTTCGCGCTCGAGCGCCTGTCCGACGCGCGCGCCAAGGGCCACGAGGTGCTGGCGATCGTGCGCGGCACCGCGGTCAATCACGACGGGGCCAGCAGCGGGCTCACGGCCCCGAACGGCACCTCGCAGCAGAAGCTGCTGCGTGCGGCCCTCGACGACGCGAAGCTCGAGCCGACCGACGTCGAGTTCGTCGAGACCCACGGGACCGGCACCGCCCTCGGCGATCCGATCGAGGTCCAGGCGATCGCGGCGGTCTATGGCGATGGGCGTCCGCCGGATCGTCCGCTGCTGTTGGGAGCGGTCAAGACGAACATCGGCCACCTCGAGGCCGCGGCCGGGCTCGCGGGGGTTGCCAAGGTCGTCGCGTGTCTGCGCAACGAAGCGCTGCCGGCCACCCTGCACACCAAGCCTCGCAACCCGCACATCGACTGGCAGACGCTGCCGATCGACGTGGTCGATTCGTACCGTCCGTGGCCGCGCCGCGAGGGTCAGGTCCGGCGCGCGGGCGTGTCGTCGTTCGGCATGTCGGGCACCAACGCGCACGCGATCATCGAGGAGGCGCCGCTCGACGACCGCTCGCAGCTGACCCCGGAGATGGCGGTGCCGCCCGAGCTGCCGCTGGTGCTGTCCGGGCGCACGCCCGCCGATCTGGTCGCGCAGGCCTCGGCGCTGGCCAACCACCTGCGCGCGCTCGAGGTCGACGAGGACGCGCCGCTGACCGTGCTCGATCTCGGCTTCTCGCTCGCGACCACGCGCACGCACTTCCCGTCCCGGCTCGCGCTCACGGTCGACGGCGACAGCCCGGCCGAGGTGCTGATCGACATGCTCGAGGGCTTCGCCAAGACCGGCGGCGAGCCTCGCAACGGCGCGCTCACGCCCCGCGAGCATCGGCCCGGCAAGCTCGCGTTCATGTTCACCGGCCAGGGCGCGCAGCGTCCGGGCATGGGCCGCGAGCTCTACAACCGCTACCCCACGTTCCGCGACGCGCTCGACACCGTCTGTGCGCACCTCGACTTCCACCTCGATCGGCCGCTGTTCGAGATCATGTTCGCGGAGCCGGACTCGCCCGAGGCCAAGCTGCTCGATCAGACCGCGTACACGCAGCCGGCCCTGTTCGCGCTCGAGGTCGCGCTCTACCAGCTGTGGTCGGCGTGGGGCGTCGAGCCGGACATCTTGATCGGTCACTCGATCGGCGAGCTCGCGGCTGCGCACGTGGCCGGCGTATTGTCCATCGAGCACGCCTGCACGCTGGTCGCCGCGCGCGGTCGCTTGATGCAGGCGCTGCCCGAGGGCGGCGCGATGATCTCGCTGCAGGCCAGCGAGGATGAGGTCCGGCCGCTGCTCGACGCGCGGGTCGGCATCGCCGGGATCAATGGGCCGATGGCGGTCGTGATCTCCGGCGACGAGCAAGCCGCCGGCGACATCGCGGCGCACTTCGAGGCGCAGGGTCGCAACGTGCTGCGGTTGACGGTCAGCCACGCGTTCCACTCGCCGCGCATGGACCCGATGATGGACGAGTTCCGCCGGGTCGCGAGCAAGCTCAAGTTCAACCCGCCGCGGATCCCGATCGTCTCCAACGTGACCGGCGAGCGGGCGACCGCCGACGAGCTGGCCTCGCCCGAGTACTGGGCGAGGCACATCCGCCAGGCGGTGCGCTTCCTCGACGGCGTGCAGACGCTCGAGAAGGAGGGCGTCACGACCTTCCTCGAGCTCGGCCCACACGCGGTGCTGGCCGGGATGACCCCGCCGTGTCTGTCCGACGCGGCGTTGCGGCGCGCGGTCGTGCTGCCGACGCTGCACAAGCGCAAGCCCGAGATCGAGACGCTCAACCTGGCGCTCGCCGGGCTCCACGTGCATGGCCACGCGCTCGACTGGGAGGCCTTCTACAAGCCCTACGCGCCCAAGCGCGTCGAGCTGCCGACCTACGCGTTCCAGCGGCAGCGCTACTGGATCGAGCGGAGCGAGAGTCGGGCCGCCGACGTCAGCTCGGCCGGCTTGATCGACGCGGAGCACCCGATGCTCGGCGCGGCGATCAACCTGGCGGACTCGGACGGCGTGCTGTTCACGAGTCGGCTGTCGCTCGCCGAGCACCCGTGGCTGGCGGGGCACGTGATCTTCGACGCGAACCTGCTGCCGGGGACTGCGTTCTTGGAGTTGGGCTTGGTGGCCGCGTTGCGGGTCGGGCTCGATCGCGTCGACGAGCTGACGATCGAGCGCCCGCTCGCGCTGCCCAGCAAAGGCGGCGTGCTGCTGCAGCTCTCGGTCGGCTCGCCCGACGAGAGCGGGCGGCGATCGATCATCTTCTTCGCCAAGCCCGACGGCGAAGGCGAAGCGACGTGGCGGCGCCACGCGAGCGGGTTCATCGGCCAAGGTCCGCGCAGCGCCGACTTCCAGCTGCACTCGTGGCCGCCGCCCGGCGCCGACGAGATTGATCTGGGCAAGGATCGCAAGCTCGCCTACGAGGCGCTGGAGGACGCCGGTCTCGCCTACGGGCCCGACTTCCGCGGGCTGGTGCGCGCGTGGGAGCACGGCAACGAGCTGCTCGTCGAGGTCAAGCTGCCCGACGGCCCGGCTCGCAACGCCGATCGCTTCGGTCTGCATCCGGTGCTGCTCGACGCGGCCCTGCACGCGCTGGTGCTCTCGCGCCTCGACGGCACCACCGACGCGGTGCTGCAGCCGATCGCGTGGAGCGGGGTCGAGCTCTACGCGACCAGCACCACCACGCTGCGCGTCCGCTTCACGCCCAAGCCCGGCGAGGACGCGCTGATGGTAGCGATCGCCGACGGCACGGGCGAACCGGTCGCGCTGATCGAGGGCATGCGCCTGCAGCCGACCGCGGCCGAGCACGTCCGCGAGGCGCTGGTCAGCCAGCGCTTCGACGGCCTCTATGTGGTCGAGTGGACGATCCCGCTCGACACCGGTGCGGTCGATTCGGCCGGCACGTGGTTGGTCGTCGGCGACGACGCGGGCGTCGGGCTGGTCGACACGCTCTCGCGCGCGTCGGTCTCGGTGAAGGCGACGCCCGATCTCGCGACCGTCCGCGCGCACCTCGATCAGGGCTGGCCTGCGCCCGAGGTCGTCATGGTTCCGTGGTTCGAGGCCGGCAACAACGGCAGGCAGCCGGACGCCCGCGCGACCGCTCATCGTGCGGTCGAGTTCCTGCAGGCGTGGCTCGAGGAGGAGCGCTTCGGCGACACGCGGCTGATCTTCCTGACTCGCCGCGCGATCGCGGTCGATGGCGAGGAGAACGTGCTCGATCTCGCCGCGGCGCCGATCTGGGGGTTGATCCGCTCGGCGCAGGTCGAGCGGCCCGATCGCTGGGTGACGATCGTCGATCTCGACGACTCCGAGGTCTCGCTCTGGGCCCTGCCCGCGGCGCTGGCTTGCGACGAGCCGCAGCTGGCTCTGCGCGAGGGCATGATGCTGTCGCCCAGGCTCGCGCGACCGGCCTCGGTCGATCGACTGGTGCCGCCGACCGGCTCGGCGACGTGGCACCTGGCGAGCGCGAACAAGGGCAGCTTCGACAACCTGGTGCTGGCCGAGCGCCCGCAGGCGAGCGGTCCGCTCGGGCCGGATGAAGTTCGCGTCGCGGTCCGAGCCGCTGGGCTCAACCCGCGCGACGTCGCGATCGCGCTCGGCACTGCGGAAGGTGAGCTTGGCTCGGAAGGCGCCGGCATCATCACCGAGGTCGGCGCGCGCGTGCGCAGCTTCAAGCCGGGTCAGCGCGTGATGGGCCTGATGCCTGCGGCCTTCGGTCCGCTCACCGTCGCCGATCCGCACACGCTCACGCCGATCCCCGACGAGTGGAGCTTCGAGCAGGCGGCCACCGTGCCGGTCGCGTTCGTGACCGCCTACTACGCGCTCGTCGGGCTCGGCAAGCTCGAGGCGGGTCAGCGCGTGTTGATCCACTCGGCCGACAGCGACGTCGGGCTCGCGGCCGTTCAGGTCGCGCGGCAGATCGGCGCCGAGGTGTTCGCTACCGCGACCGAGCGCAACCTCGCGACCGTGCGCTCGCTCGGACTCGACGATGCGCACCTGAGCCGCGTCGAGACGCTCGGCTTCGAGCAGAAGATCCTCTCGGCGACCAACGGCCGCGGCGTGCAGCTGGTGCTCGGCGATCTCAGCGGCGAGTTCGTCAACGCGTCGCTGCGCCTGCTGACGCAGGGCGGGCACTACCTGCAGCTCGGCAGCGACGACCTGCGCAACCCCGAGCGGATCGCGGCCGAGTACAGCGGCGTCCGCTATCACGCCGTCTCGCTCACCAACTTGAACCCCGAGCTCGTGCAGGCCCTGCTCGCGCGGCTGGCCAAGCTGTTCGAGCGCGGCGAGCTGGTCCCGCTGCCGGCCTCGAGCTGGGACCTGCGCGACGCGGCCGAGGCGTTCCGTACCGCCGACCACGGGCTGGTCGGCAAGGCCGTGCTCGAGCTCCCGCGCGGCTTCGATCCCGACGGCACGGTGCTCATCACCGGTGGCACGGGTGCGCTCGGTTCGTTGGTCGCTCGCCACCTGATCGAGCGCCACGGCGCGCGTCACCTGCTGTTGGTCTCGCGCAGCGGCGAGGACTCGCCGACCGGCAAGCGCCTGGCCGTCGAGCTCGAGCTGCTCGGCGCTCAGATCACGCTCGCGGCCTGTGACGTGGCCGATCGCGACGCGCTGCGACGGCTGCTCGACGCGATCCCGGCCGAGCATCCGCTGACCGCCGTGTTCCACGTCGCGGGCGTGCTCGACGACGGCGTGATCCCGTCGCTCAACCGCGAGCGCGTCAACAAGGTGTTCCGCCCCAAGGTCGACGCCGCGCTGGCGCTGCACGAGCTGACCGCCGACATGGAGCTCGGCGCGTTCGTGCTGTTCTCGTCGATCGTCGGCGTGATGGGCAACGCCGGTCAGGCCAGCTACGCGGCCGCCAACGCGTTCCTCGACGCGCTCGCGGCTCGCCGTCGCGCCAGCGATCTGCCGGCCACGAGCCTCGCGTGGGGTCCGTGGGGCGGCGACGGCATGGCCGCGCGCCTGTCCGACGCCGATCGGGCTCGCATGCGGCGGCGCGGGTTGGTCCCGCTCTCGCCCGCCGACGGGCTCGCGCTGCTCGACACCGCGTTGGGCCGACCCGATCCCGCGCTGGTGCCCGTGCACCTCGACACCAGCTCGGTCGGCACGCAGGGCGACGCGCCGCCGACGATGCTGCGCGGCATGGTCCGGGTGGCTCCGCGTCCGCGCGCCGCCGCGGCGGCCGGGAGCTCGCCGACCAGCGTCAAGCTCGAGCAGCGGCTCGCGAGCCTGAGCGAGAGCGAGCGCGAGCGAGCGTTGCTCGACGTCGTGCGCTCCGAGATCGCCTCGGTGCTCGACCTCGGACGGCCCGAGAGCCTCGGGCCCGATCGCCCGCTCAAGGAGCTGGGCCTCGACTCGCTGGTCGCGGTCGAGCTGCGCAACCGCCTGCAGAACGCGACCGGCCTGCGCCTTCCTTCGACCTTGTTGTTCGACTACCCGACCCCCGGCGCGCTAGCACGGATGCTGCGTGAAGAGCTGAAGCTCGATGACGTCGCGGCTGCGGCCGCGGGCACGCCGATCAACGCCGAGCTCGATCGCCTCGAGGTGATGGTCAACGCGATGTCGAGTCGCGACCTCGAGCGTGCCGGCGTCACGAGCCGCCTGCAGAAGCTGCTGGAGCGCTTCACGGGCTCGCTGGCTCAGCCCGAGTCCAGCGCAGCGGCGGCCGAAGACGAGTTTGCCTCAGTCACGGATGACGAGCTGTTCGACATGATCGACAGCGAAATTAAGGGGATGAGCTCATGAACGAGCCTGGTGAGCAGCAACGACTCCGCGCCTACCTCGAAAAAGCCACGACGGCACTCCGACAGACCAAGCAAAAACTCAGCGAGCTCGAGGCTCGGCAGCACGAGCCGATTGCGATCGTCGCGATGGCGTGTCGGCTGCCGGGCGGCGTGCGTACGCCCGAGCAGCTGTGGCGGCTGCTCGACGAAGGCCGCGACGCGGTCGGTCCGCTGCCGAGCGATCGTGGTTGGGCGCTCGACTCCTTGATCGATGACGATCAGGACAAGGTCGGCACCACGTACACGCGCGGCGGCGGGTTCATCGAGCACCCCGGGATGTTCGATCCCGGGTTCTTCGGGATCAGCCCGCGCGAGGCTGCGGCGATCGATCCGCAGCAGCGGCTGCTGCTCGAGCTGTCGTGGGAGGCGCTCGAGCGGGCCGGGATTTTACCGAGCTCGCTGTACGAGAGCCCGACGGGAGTGTTCGTCGGGATCACCTTCAACGACTATCAAAAAATTGTTCCGCCCTCCGAGCGAGCCGAGGACGCCTATCCCACGCTCGGCAACCTCGACAGCATCATGTCGGGGCGGATCTCGTACACGCTCGGGCTGCAGGGGCCGGCGCTCACGATCAACACGGCGTGCAGTTCCTCGCTGGTCGCCGTGCACCTGGCTCTGCACTCGCTGCGCAGCGGCGAGTGCAAGCTCGCGCTGGCCGGTGGTGCGACGACCTTCTCCACGCCCGATCCCTTGGTCGACGCGGCGCGGCTCAAGACGCTGTCGCCGGACGGTCGCTGTCGGGCGTTCGCGGCCGGAGCCAACGGGGCCGGCTGGGCCGAGGGCGCGGGCATGCTGCTGCTCGAGCGGCTGTCCGACGCGCAGCAGAACGGTCACCCGATCCTGGCGGTGATCCCCGGCAGCGCGGTCAATCAAGACGGCCGCAGCCAGGGTCTGACCGCGCCCAACGGGCCTGCGCAGCAACGCGTGATCCGGGCCGCGCTCGAGTCCGCCAATTTGAAAGCGGCCGACGTCGACGTGATCGAGGCCCACGGGACCGGGACGACGCTCGGCGATCCGATCGAAGCGCACGCGCTGCTGGCCACCTACGGGCGCGAGCACTCGCCCGAGCAGCCGCTGTGGCTGGGCACGATCAAGTCCAACCTCGCGCACACGCAGGCCGCCGCCGGGATCGCCGGGATCATCAAGTTGGTGCTCGCGCTGCAGCACGAGCGGCTGCCCAAGACGCTCCATGCCGAGCAGCCGTCGCCGCACATCGACTGGTCGAGCGGGACCATGAAGCTGCTCTCGGAGCCGCGCGCGTGGCCGAGCGGCGAGCGGCGGCGGCGAGCGGGCGTGAGCTCGTTTGGGATCTCGGGGACCAACGCGCACGTGATCATCGAGGAGGCGCCCGCGGCTGCGGTCGCGAGCTCGAGCGTGGCCGTGGGGCGCGAGCCGACGTGGGTCCCGCTCGTGTTGGCGGCGCGCACGGAGTCCGGCGTGCGGGCGCAGGCTGGCAAGCTGCGTGCGTACCTCGACGAGCTTCCGGAGCTGGCGCTGACCGACGTCGCGTCGTCGCTGGTCAGCGTGCGCACGATCGCAGCGCCGCGCGTGTCGAACTGCGTGCGCACGCGCGACGAGGCGCTTGCCGTGCTCGACGATCTGGCCGCCGGCCGCTCGTCGTCCAGCGTGGCGCTCGGCAGCGTGCACGCGCAGCCGAAGCTCGCGCTGATGTTCACCGGGCAAGGCAGCCAGCAGCTGCGCATGGGTCAGCAGCTGTACGCGAGCAGCTCCGAGTTTCGCGGGTTCTTCGACGCGATCTGTAGCGAGTTCGATCGCCTGCTCGAGCACCCGCTGCGATCGGTGATCTTCGCCGAAGACGGCTCGCCGCTCGCAGGTCTGCTCGATCAGACCGCGTACACGCAGCCGGCCTTGTTCGCGATCGAGGTCGCGCTGCATCGCCTGTTCGCGTCGTTCGGCGTCGAGGCGGACATTCTCATCGGTCACTCGATCGGCGAGCTGGCGGCAGCCCACGTCGCCGAGGTGCTGTCGTTGCCCGACGCCTGCAAGCTGGTCGCCGCGCGTGGGCGGCTCATGCAGAAGCTGCCGAGCGGCGGCGCGATGGTGTCGATCCAGGCCAGCGAAGCCGAGGTCGCGCAGGTGCTCGCGCAGCACAAAGGGGTCGACATCGCCGGGCTCAACGGGCCGATGTCAACGGTGATCTCGGGCGACGAGGCGCCAGTGCTGGCGGTCGCCGAGCACTTCGCCGGACTCGGTCGAAAGACGCGGCGGCTCACGGTCAGCCACGCGTTTCACTCGCGACGCATGGATCCGATGCTCGACGAATTTCGTCGGGTGGCGGCGTCGCTGCGCTTCGCCGCGCCCAAGCGCAGCGTGATCTCGAACGTCAGCGGCAAGCTCGCGACCGCGGCCGAGCTGACCTCGCCGGAGTACTGGGTCCGCCACGTGCGTGAGGCCGTCCGGTTCCTCGACGGCGTGCGCACGCTGGAGGCGGAGGGCGTGAGCTTCTGCCTCGAGCTCGGTCCGCAGGGCGTGCTGACCGGGATGGCGGCCGGCTGCCTCTCCGATGGATCCGCGCTGAAGCTGTGCGCGGGGTTGCGGCGTGACAAGCCCGAGCCGGCCTGCGTCGCGCTGGCGCTGGCCGAGCTGCATGGCCACGGCGTGCGCGTGGATTGGTCGCGCTACTTCGCGGCGCACGAGCCCGCTCGCGTCGCGCTGCCGACCTACGAATTTGCGCGGCAGCGCTGCTGGCCGGAGCCGCGGCCGGCCCGAGCCGACGTCGCCTCGACCGGCTTGCTCGCCGCCGGGCATCCGCTCTTGTCGGCCTCGATCTCGGTGCCGAGCTCGGACATCGTCCTGTTCTCGACGCAGATCTCGCTGGACGATCACCCGTGGCTGGCCGACCACGTGATCCACGATCACGTGCTGCTGCCCGGCACCGCGTTCCTCGAGCTGGCGCTCGCGGCAGCGCGGCTGGTCGGCGCGGACCGAGTCGAGGAGCTGGTGCTCGAGGCACCGCTCGCGCTCGAACGTCAGCGACCGGTGGCCTTACAGATCGCGATCGCGGCGCCCGAGCAGGGCGGCCGTCGTGAGCTGACGATTCACTCGCGGCCGATGGCCAGCGGTCTGCAGGGTCAGTGGATCCGCCACGCGTCCGGATCGATCGGCGAGCGTGCGTCGGTGCCCGCGGTCGAGCTGCTCGAGTGGCCGCCGGCCAACGCCCGAGCGGTGGCGCTCGACGGCCTCTACGATCGCTTCGCCGCGATCGGCCTGCAGTACGGCGGCAACTTCCGCGGGCTCGAGCGCGCGTGGCAGCGCGGCGACGAAT
>DATLLB010000531.1:0-7946 GCA_035538075.1 Enhygromyxa sp. | reverse complement strand
CGGCTGGCGTCTCCGTGGGCTGTGCCCCCGGCTGCCCCGCGCGCGGCGACTGGATGATCTGGAACTCGATGCGCCGGTTGTTCGCGCGCCCAGCCTTGGTGTCGTTGGTGTCGAGCGGCTGATCGGGACCGACGCCCTCGGTGGTGATGCGGTCTTCCGCGATGCCGCGCTCGACCAAGTAGGTCTTGACCGAGGCCGCGCGACGCTGCGAGAGCGAGATGTTGTAGTCGCGGTCGCCCTTGCTGTCCGTGTGTCCGACGATGTTGATGCGAACGTCGGGGTTCCTGCTCAGCACATCGACCGCGCGATCGAGCACCGGCCGCGAGACCGGCCGAATCGCCTCGCTGTTGTTCTCGAAGGTGATGCCCTTGATGGTGCCGGTGAACGCCCTGACCTCCTCGGGTACCTCATCGGCGCAGCCGTCCGCGTCCTGATAACCATTGAAGGTCTCGGGCTCATCGGGGCAGGTGTCCTGCTCGTCCCACATCCCGTCGGTGTCGCGGTCGGACTCCGGACAGCCGTCTTCATCGAGGTAATTGTTGATGGTCTCGGATTCGTTCGGGCAGGGATCCTGCTCGTCCCAGATGCCGTCGCCGTCGGCGTCGTACTCCGGGCAGCCGTCCTCGTCGAGGTAGCCGTTGGCGCTCTCGGCCTCATCGGGGCAGCGATCGAGCGCGTCGTCGATCCCGTCATTGTCGCGATCGCTGGGCGCGACCGCGACCTCCTCACGGACCGGCGCCGGCTTGTCCTTCTCGCGCCCGAGCGTGAACGAGAGCCCGAGCAAGACCTCGGGGTTGTGGCTCTCGAGATACTCGATGACGCCGCGCTTGTGGCTGACCACGTCGCGGGCTTCGATGCGAAGCATGATATAGCGGTTGAGATAGAACTTCAGACCGCCGCCAAAGTGCACCATCGGGTCGAGGTCGTTGCCGAGCACGCCGGGATCGCTGGCGACACCGAGCCCGCCGCCGCCGACCAGCAAGAACGGCGTGACGCTCCACAGGCCCAGCTGAAGCACTACATGGCCGCGGACCGTATAGAGCAGCGCCGGGTCGGCGACTTCCCGCAGACGGGTCGGCATCACGCCGCCCTCGAATTCGAAGCCGAGCCAGCGCAGCGGATAGTAGCCCAAGCGCACGCCGACCTCGGGCGCGACCTTGGCCAGCGGCTTGAAGCCTTGATCGGGCGCCGCAGGATCGGCGCTGAACAATTCGTGGTCGGGCGAGGGGAAGAATGCGCCGCCATAAATACCGAGCTCGCCCATGCTCTTCTCGGGCGCCCAGCGCCTGATCCACGGCAAGTGGCGGCGGCGCTTGGCAAAGTCCTCGTTGGCTTCGGCTTCGGCCTGGACCGGAGAGCTGGGCGTGGCGGCCTCGACCCCGACGATACCCTCGGCTTCGGGCGAGCCTTCGGTCTCCACTCCGGCCTCGGCTTCGACCTCGGCCTCGCCTTCGGGCGGACTCGCGAGCGCGAGCGTCGGCAATGTAGAGGCGGTGAGTGCTGCAATTCCGATTGATCGAATTGATCGAAGATTCATGAGCGTCACAGGTGGTTTGGGGTTGGTAGAGCGATTCGTCGCAGTGCTCGATCGT
Organism: Enhygromyxa sp.; assembly: GCA_035538075.1. Classification (GTDB taxonomy): domain Bacteria; phylum Myxococcota_A; class Polyangia; order Nannocystales; family Nannocystaceae; genus Plesiocystis. The sequence goes on along the minus strand of DATLLB010000531.1, from coordinate 6,354 downwards.
CGCTGGTGCCCGGACGGAGCCGCGGGCGCCGAGCCTCGCTCGGGGCTGCCTTCAATGTTCGGGGTCGGGCGAATCACGTCCTGCCAGCGCGGACAAGCGTCGCTGCTTTCGGCGGTTGCGGCGGTGCGGACGAGAGTGCCGATTAGCTAGTACACCGACATTGTCGGGTTGAGTAGTTGCCAGATCCCGTACATCACCGCAGCGAGCCGGGCGCTCGCGGTTTCGAGCGATCCACTCGGCGTCGGATCCCAAAGTCGTATTAATTGCTGGAGCGCTAGCGATCGACAGAGACGTCCAAAAGTCACTGCTCGGCGCCCGCGGCGATCCCAATTCAATCTTTCGCGAGGACCACGTCGACCACGATCTCGAGCCCGCCTTCGGGGCGATTGCGGGCCCGAACGCGACCGCCGAGCTCGGCCACCAGGGCCTCGACCACCGCGAGCCCGATCCCGGTACCCGGGGTCGCCTGCTCGTGCTCGCGCCGGCCGCGAACGAACGCCTCGAACATGCGCGGCAACAATTCCGGCTCGACCCCGGGGCCCCGATCGCAGACGCGCAGCGACAGCGTATTGGCGCTGCGCGTGGCCGTGAGCTCAATCGGCGCGCCGGCGACCGGGCTGAACTTGATCGCGTTGTCGACCAGGTTGGTGACAATCTGCGCCAGTGCGTCACCCGGTAACCGCGTCTGCGCGGCCGCTCGGTCGAGCGCGACCTCGACTCGCAGCTCGCGAGCCTCGGCCAGCGGGCGCAGCAGCTCGACCACGCCGCCGACCACCGATTCGACCGAAGCCTGCTCGCGCTCGCCGATCAGCGAGCGGCCACGCTCGTCGAGCCGCGCGAGCGAGAGCACCTGCTCGACCAAGCGACTGAGTCGCTCTGCCTCACCGCGGATGGTGCCGTGATAGCTGCGCTGGCGATCGGGGTCCGCGACCATGCCCTGCTCGAGCATCTCCGAGTACATGCGAATGCTGGTCAGCGGCGTGCGTAGCTCGTGGGTGACCGCGGCGATGAAGCGCTCGCGCTCCTCGGCGCGCGCACGCAGGCCGGCCAAGCTGCGGTCGACCGCGATCAGCACGATCAGCAACGCGAGCCCGAGCCCGACGCCGAGCGCCAGGATCACGCGCGCGCCGGTCGAGCTCAGCGCATGCACAGGCCCGAGCTCGGCGCTGACTTCGAGCACACCAAACGGCGCCGCAAAGCGGTGCGTCCAGCGACCCGCGGCCGGATCGGCATCCGAGCTCGAGCCCCACTCGAGATCGACGAAGCCGGCCAGCTCCGGGCTGCCGAGCACCTCTTGCTCGAGCCAGCGCTCGAGCGCGGCGCGTTCGAGCACCACCCCTTGAATCCACCGCTGCCCGCCGATCTCCACGGTCCGAACCATGCGCAGCGTCTCGCCGAGCCGCTCGACCACGAACTTGGTCACGCGCACGTCGAGCGCGTCGCCGAGCGCCGCCGCGTCGCCGCGCTCGGCCGAGTCGATCAGGCTGTTGCCGGGCCCGACGAAATTCGACAGCTGCTCGAGGTCGGGCGCGAACGATGGTTGCTGCGCATACACATTCTTGCGCTGGCGAGCGATCGATTGCTGATCGAGCGCCCGTTGGATCTGCACGTCCTCGGGCAGCGCCTCGCGCTGGACCTGCTGCGGCGGTTCGCTCTCGTTGCCGAGCCCGGCCAGGGAGTTCAGCGCGACGCGTTGGTCGTTGTTGGCCAGATCGTTGTTGAGCTCGCGCAGCTGCTCGATGCGCTCGGCCACTTCGGGCGCCGCCGGCTCACTCCCGCTCGGCAGCATCGGGCTGGCGAACTGGCCGTCCGGCTCGATCTGAAAGTAGCCGAGCACGAACGGCCGCTCGGGCAGCGAGGCCAGCGGCGAGCTCGTGAGCCCGACGCTGTTGCCGACCGGTGCCAACCACTCGCGCCGCCACTGCACGAACGGCCGCGCCTCCTCGCCAGCCACGAACGACGCCAAGCTGGCCTCGAGCTCGTCGAACACCCGCGCGGCGAGGGCCTCGCGGCGCAGCTGCTGCTCGCGCGACGAGGCAGCGAGCGCGCCGCGGATCAGCAGCGCGAGCCCGATCGACATCAGCAGCCCGGCCAGCAACAGACCCACGCGCAGACGCCTGTGCTCGTCGCCACGCTTCATGTCGCCGCGCCCTCGGGCACGCGCAGGCGATAGCCGACCCCGCGCACCGTCTCGATCGGCGACTCGCTCTCGGGCAGCAGCTCGGCCAGCCGACGGCGGAGCTTGACCACGTGCATGTCGACGCAGCGGGTCTCGAGCTTCTCCGCCCGCTCGTAGCCCCACACCTCGCGCAGCAGATCGATGCGCGGGACCACGCGATGCCGCTCGCGCGCGAGGTACTCGAGCACCTCGAGGTCGCGCGTGGTCAATTCGATGTCGCGCTCGCCCACGCGCGCGCGCAGGTTGTCCAGATCGAGCTCGAGCGCGCCGACATTCAGCGTGCGCGTCGGTTTGGCGGGCATGCCCGGAGACTCGGGCGGGGCGGGGCTCGGCGCAGCCCGCCGCAGCAACGCGTCAATTCGGGCGCGCAGCAGCGCGAGCGTGAACGGCTTGGCCACGTAATCGTCGCAACCGCACTCGAACCCGCGCAGCACGTCCTGCTCGCGCCCGCGGGCGGTCAACATCAAGATCGCCTGCCCTGGTCGTGCGGCTCGCAGCGCCTCGCAGATCGAGAAGCCGTCGCGACCAGGCAACATCACGTCGAGGATCACCAACGCATAGCGTCCGGTCAGCGCCTCGGCGAGCCCGCGCTCACCATCGCCGATCCCCGTCGGGTGATGACCGTGATAGCTCAGCAGATCGCAGATGCCGGTTCGAATCGCCGCTTCGTCTTCGACCACCAGGATCGCTCGGCCCTCGCCCACCTGCGCAGAATAGCAAGCCGACGCGCGTGCAGCAGCGTGTTCGAGGGTTTTTACGCCAGTCTTACCGGCCCTCCGCGCGCGCACGCGGCAAATTGCCGGCATGCCTGCTCGCTGGCCGACGCTGATGTTGCTGACCCTCGCTACCCTCTCGACCCTCGGCTCCTGCTCTCGCAACCCCGGCAACGGCGAGGCGGTCGGTCAGCCCGACGAGCTCGCACGACTCGCCACCGATCCCGATCAGCTCGATCGCACCACCGCAATCGCGCTCGCGCTGCAGCTCGATCCTGCCGATCAACGCCGGCCCGCCGTGATCGAGCGGCTCCGGCGAGACGGCCCGCCCGGCCTCGACGCGCTGATCGACGAGTACCGCAGCACTCCCGGCCGCGATGTCGCCGAGGATGCGGCCTGGACCGCGCTGATCGACGAGGTCGCTCAGCAACGCGACGCGCAGTGGGGCGGCTTGTTCTGGTATCGCGACCTCGCCCAGGCTCGCACCGCCGCGGCCAGCAGCGGCAAGCCGATCCTCTCGCTGCGCATGCTCGGCGAGCTGACCTCCGAGTACTCCTGCGCCAACTCGCGCCTGTTTCGGACCCTGCTCTACGCCGATCCTCAGCTCGCGCAATGGTTGGAGGACAATTTCGTGCTGCACTGGTCGAGCGAGCGACCGGTGCCCAAGCTCGAGATCGACTTCGGCGACGGCCGCAAGATCGCGCGCACGATCACAGGCAACAGCGCGCACTTCGTGCTCGACGAACAGGGGCGCACGATTGACGTGGTCCCGGGCCAGATGGCGGCATCGAGCTTTCAGACCGCGCTGCTCGACAGCCTCGCGCTCCACCGCGAACTCGCCGGAGTGCGCAATGACGGTCGCTGGCGAAAGCACGTCGCTGCGCATCACGAGCGCCGCTTCGAGGCCAACGCCACGCGCCTCGCCGACTCGCTCGCGCAGATCCGTGGGCTCCCGCAGGACACCCCGGCCGTGCGGGCTTGGTTGGCCCGCTCACCCAACCCCACCCAGGAGCCGGTCCCCGCGATCGAGGCCGTGCCCATGGCGATCGGCAAGTCGAAGATCGAGCGCCCGATCCTCGCCAAGTCGCCGCGCCGCGCCGTCGATCGCGAGGCCCCCCGCGCGAGCGCGTGGACGGCCCCCGACGAGCTCGAGCTGTGGATGCTCGGCAGCCGCATCGCTGGAGCGGTCGCGCTGCACCCCAACAGCGAGGCGATCATCGCCAGCGAGCATCCGCTCGATCTGTTGGTCGCGCCCGAGCGTCGCGAGGAAGCCGCGGTCGCCATGCGCCAAGCGCTGATCCGCTCGATCCAGGCCGACACCGGCAAGAACGTGCTCGAGCTGCACGCGCGCGTGCACCTCGAGCTGGCCGCGCGGGCCCGCGACGATCGCTCGCTCGGCTTCGCCGACGTCGACGCGTGGCTCTACGCCGAGTTGTTCGAGACTCCGGCCAGCGATCCGTGGCTCGGGCTGGTCGATCCGAGCGTCTACACCGGCCTCGAGGCGGGCGGCGTCATCGAGCCGTGAAGCGACCAAACACGTGACCCATGCTCGCGGGCTGTCGGGTCGGGGCGACACCCCAGCGCACGCCCAAGGCGGCGGAAAAGCCTTTTTCGTGCGAGCGGTGAATGGCATAACGGCAAAGATGCAGATGAACATCGTTGCTCGTAGCAAGAACCTCGTACTCGCAGGATTGTTGACAGTGCCGATCGCGTGCACCGAAATGCTCGATTCTGGCTCCGAGTCGCTGCGCGACGCCGATTTCCCGCTCGACATCGGTGCTGACGGCACGCCCGGATACATGCTCGAGGACATCGTGCTGCGGCCCGGCGTGACCGTCGACATATTCGTGAATGTCTACGGTGATCTCGATTCAGGCGACTGCCAGGTCGCCATTCATGGTGGTGTATTTGCCGCGGCCTCGTGGCGCCCGTATGCAGAGGCGCTCGGCGAGGACGCATGCGTGCTGGCCCCCGACATGCCGCTGCGCGGCAATAGCGGTGTGCCGAATGGTGCGTTGTTTGGCGAGCTCGATCTGTTCGACTACGTCACCGCGATCGAGCAGGTCTTGGATCGCCTGCACGATCTCGACGTCGAGCCCAAGACCATCCTCGGGCACAGCATGGGCGGCACGCTGGTGCAGATGCTGCAGCAGCGGCTGGTCGACCAGGGCACCAGCCTCGAGAAGCGCTTCGACATCGACGAGGCCATCCTGGTCGCCTCCGATCTGCCGGCCGAGGTGCCCTGGGCGCTGGGCGACAGCGGTGACCTGACCGGGCTGATCGAGGCCTTTGCGGTCAACGATCCGCAACACGGCCTGCTGTTCGCGATCCCGGTCACGCTGTGGCCGGCCTTCTACTTCACCGATCGCAACGGCAACGTGGTGCCCAACTCGCTGAGCGCCGCGGAGATCGAGGCCGGAGGCTTCAACGCGCTGGGCGAGCCGCTCAATGCCATCCACCAACTCAATGGCACCGGCGGCTATCCTTCGCGCCCCTCGGCCGACGCCAACCTGTTCCTGGATGACACCCGCCTGCGCGTGATCGCCTACGAGGAGGACATCTACGTGCAGCTGGCCGAGAGCGAGACCTTGTATCAGCACCTGACTGCCGACGAGGACTCGAATTGTTTCGTGCCCGTGTTCGGGCCCGACACCGTGCACACCCTGCAATTCAGCAACCCGCAGGCGCTGGTCGACGCGATCGAAGCCTCCGAGATTTGCGATTATCCGCACGACGACGACTGATCAGCACTCGCACTCGTCTTCGCCTTCGTAGCCGCGGATCTCGACGTTGAGCTCGTAGCCATAGGTGGCCACCGGCGTCGGGCCGGAGACGCGGACCAGCAAATCGTGGGAGACCGCGTCTCCGGCCGAGGTGAGGTACAGGCGGCCTTGGTCCGAGATGCTCCCGGTCAGGAGCATCTTGGTCTCGGCATCGAACACGTCGATGGCGATGGTGTTCTCGGGTGCGGCGGGGAGCCACGGTGCATCGCAGTCCTCGCCGCACCAGCCGCTGCCGTCGACCGTCGCGCGTATGAACAGGCCGTAATAGTCGTAGGTCAGGGTCTCCACGGGTACGAAGTACCAGTCGTATTCTTCGGAGCACAAGAACGCCTGGATGGTCCAGGCCGAGCCCCATTCGCTCGAGTAATTCCAGGCCACGTCCGCAGCGCTGCCCGGCTCGTCGTTCGCTTCGTATCCATCATTTTGTTCACAGGCGGCCAGCTCGCCATCTCCATCACCATCTCCGTCTCCGTCCCCATCACCATCTCCATCACCATCTCCATCACCATCTCCATCTCCCTCTCCATCACCATCTCCATCTCCCTCTCCATCTCCCTCTCCATCTACAACACATACCCCCACACCAACACCAACAGCTCAAACTCTCTTCTATTTCAACCAAGTCATAGTTAGGAACGATGGTGGATTCACAGTTAAAGATCGCACTGGTGCAGTAACC
>DATLLB010000530.1:0-6122 GCA_035538075.1 Enhygromyxa sp. | reverse complement strand
CGATCGCGCAGCACCAGCCAGAGCACCAGCACGAGCCCGAGCGCAGACGCGCCGAGCAACCATAGTTTCGAGAGCGAGCGATCGGTCGACATCACGGGTGCGAGCTGTACGAAGCTCACACGAGTGTGTGACCACGTGACGGTCTCACTAGGCTACCCACGCGCTCGTGCTCTCGTTAGCTTCCGAGGTCACAGGCGGCGCGTGACCGAGACCAAGCCATCCATCACCGTTCAGGGCGTCAACTTCACGTGGCAACCGGATGCCGGGCTCTTGCGCGTGTTCGAGATGCCGACGTTGGCCATGTGGATCGAGTCCACCATCGCCGGAATGATGCAGGGCATGCAGCGCATGGTGGGCACCGAGCGCTTCAACCTCGCCATGCACGGAGGCGGGCGCGACAGCATCGCGGGCGATTGGTCGGTGATCGCCAACGCGCCGAGCTTCGAGCAGGGCTTCGCCGAGCTCGCCTCGTATGCGGTGACCTGTGGCTGGGGCGCGTGGACGCTGGTCTCGCTCGATCGCGAGCGACACGAGGCGGTGTTCCGCACGGTCAACAACTGGGAGGCCCTCTACCAGCGGGCGCTCGGCGTGCAGTGGGGCACCAACATGACCGGCGGCAAGTTTGCCGGCTTCTGCTCGCGGCTGTTCGGCGTCGACTGTTGGGCCAAGCAGACCCGCTTTCAGTCGCGCGGTGACGAGTGCGACGAGTTCTTGATCTCGCCCTCGGACATCTCGCTCGAGGAGAAGCTCAATCAATTGTTGGCCTCCGATCAGGCCACGCGCGCCGACCTGGCGGTGGCGCTGAAGAAGCTCGAGGACGAGAACCTCGAGCGCAAGCGGGCCGAGCGAGAGGCCCAGGAGCGGCTCGCGTTGATCGAGACCTTGTCCGCGCCGATCCTGCAGGTGTGGGACGGCGTGCTCGCGCTGCCGGTGCTCGGGACCTTGGCTGGAGATCGGGCGGCCTCGCTGATGGAGCGGCTGCTCGCCGAGATCGCTCGCACGCGCTCGGGCTACGCGATCCTCGACGTCACCGGCGTCGACATCATCGACACCCACACCGCCGATTATCTGCTTCGGATCGCGCGAGCCGTCGAGCTGCTCGGGGCGCAGTGCATCATCACCGGCATCCGCCCCGCCGTCGCGCAGACGATGGTCAATCTACAGACCGGATTTACCGGCATCGTCACGCTCGCAACCCTGCGCGACGGCATCAAGTTCTGCATGCAGAAGCGCTAGCTAACCGGCGCGGCGTCGGAGGCAGGTCTTGAGCGCCTCTTTGAGGTTGCGGACCGTGGTGATCTCGGTCAGCTCGATCTCCAGCTGGACCAGCGTCTGGGCGATCTGCGGGCTGATGCCGCTGAGCACCGAGAACGCGCCGAGCAGCGAGGCCGCGCGGATCATCTGCAGCAGGTGATTGGCGGTCATGGTGTCGACGGTGTCGACGCCGGTGAGATCGACGATCACCGACTCGGCGCCCGACTCGGCGATGCGCTGCAGCAGGCGCTCGGTCATCTCGATGCTGCGCTGGGTGTCGACCAGGCCGACGACCGGCAGCGCGAGCACGCCGTCCCACACGTCGATGATCGGCGCGGACAGATCGGCGATCGCGAGCCGCTGCCGCTCGATCGTGGCCAGCCGCTGCTCGGCGATCTCGACCATCGATCGCAGCTCGCGAAGCTCGTCGATCACGGCGCCGAGCAGCGCCGCGTCGGGATCGTCGGCGCGCGCGAGCGTGCGCTCGCGCAGGGCGACGAGGGTCTGCTCGTTCACTCGCTCACTCATCGTGGGGCCCTCACCGAATCGTCGTCCTCGCGGTTCAGCAGCTTGCGCACCAGCTGCTCGTCGGACTCTTCCTGCGCTCGGCGGATCCGGGTGATGCCCATCGACTCGAGCGCGTCCTCGAGCGTGGCCGCGGTTCGGATGCCGCGCAGCTCGATGCCCATGGTCTCCAGCGTCATCGCGATCTCCGGACGCATGCCCGAGATCACCGTCTGCGCGCCCATCAGCCGGGCCGCGAGCGCGAGCTTGGCCAGCACCGAGCACAGGTGACTGTCGAGCATCGAGACGCCCGAGAGCTCGACCAGCACCCCGAAGTAACCATTGTGTTGGATGCGCTCGAGCACCTCGCTGACCACCGCGTCGGCGTGGTCGTCGGGGATGTCACCGTGCAGTGGCACCAACAGGCAGTCCCACAGGGGGATGCAGGTGATGTGTTCGATCGCTTGCATGACGGATTGCGGAGAGGACGCGGGACACTATCAGAAATTGAACGCGATGGTGACCGTCGTGCCCTCGGGACCGGTCTCGATGTGGAAGTGGTCGGCGAGGTTCTTGGCACCGAGCAAGCCGCGGCCGAGGCCGGTGCGGCTGCGATACTTGCCAGAGAGGACCAGATCGAGATCGGCGATGCCGCCCCCGTGATCCTCGGCGACGACGGTGATGCGATTGCTGTCGACGTCGATCTGAAAGCGCAGCTGGCCCTCGCCGACGTAGCGGCAGATGTTTCGAGCCAGCTCGCTGACCGCGGTCACGACCTTCTGTGCCGCATAGCCGCGCATTCCGACCAGGTTGCACGCCTCGCGCGCGAACATGCGAGCAGCGTTGAGATCACCCTCGCCGCGGATGAGGACGATCGCCTGCTCGGGGTTGCGTGGCGGTGTGGCCATCGTCAGGCGGCGTTCACGTATCGAACACGCAGACGTGGTCGATCCCGGCGTTCTCGCTCTCGCAGCTCATCCCCTGCGGACATTGGAAGTTGCCCTCACAGTTGAGAAAGCAACCCTTGTTGAAGATGTTGGCGTCGATCGCGATGCATTGAACGTTGGCGTTGGGCGGCGCGGGCGGACAGTCGTTGACGCTCTCGCAGCTGGTCGTACACACTTGCCAGTTCTCGAACACTTGGTCGAGACAAAATTCTTGCGGCTCGCACTCTTCGTCTTGGTTGAAGGGACACTCGCCGTAGTAGGGCGACGGGATGTCGCCATCGCCGTCGCCGTCCCCATCGCCATCGCCATCGCCGTCGCCATCGCCATCGCCGGTGGTGGGATCATCATCCCCGTCGCCATCGCCGTCTCCGGTGGTTGGATCACCATCGCCATCGCCATCGCCGTCGCCGGTCGTCGTGGGATCGCCATCGCCGTCGCCCGTGGTGGGCTCGCCGTCCCCGTCGCCGGGCTCGCCGTCGCCGTCCCCGTCGCCATCGCCGGTGCTTGGGTCCCCGTCGCCATCACCGTCGCCGCTCGAGGCCGTGTCGCTGGTCTCGGGGTTGGCGCTGGTGCCGGTATCGGTCGCGGTCCCGCTGCCGTCGGCGTTTTGATCCGAGCCACCGAGCGCGTCATCGCTGCTGCACGCGAGCGCAAACACAAAGAGGGCGGTGCAGGGGAGCGACATGCGAAGCATCGCTCGATGGTGCCAGCGGCCTCGCAGCCAAGCAACGATCTGGACGATGGCTGCACGATGGTTGCACGATGGCTCGGCTCGCCGAGAGCGGATGTGAGCATCCGCGTTCGCACGCCGCCAAACGTGGCTGCGCGTGAAGGACTGCGAGCTACTCTCCCGCGTCTTTCGAGGGCGACGTGCGCGAGGAACGGAAGCAAGAGGGCGATTCGCTGAGCTCGACGGTCGCGCTGGTGCGCAAGCTATTTGCGATCGCCGGACCCGTCGTGCTCACGCAGCTCGGGATGATGGGCTTCGGGGTGGTCGACACCTTGATGCTCGGTCGCGTGGGCGTGGCCGAGATCGACGCTGCGGCGCTCGGCAACCTGTGGCTGTGGGGCACGGTGATCTTCGGCATCGGGGTCGTGTTCGGGCTCGACCCGATCATCGCGCACGCGATGGGCCGCAACGACGGCGAGCGAGCCGGGCTCGCGCTGCAGCGCGGCTGCGTGATCGCGGTGCTGGTCTCGCTGCCGTTGATCGCGAGCGTGTGGCTGGCCGAAGAGGTGCTGCTGCTGTTCGCCCAGGATCCCGAGCTGTCCGCGGAGGCCGAGTCGTACCTGACCGTGCAATCGTGGAGCGTGATGCCGCTGCTGGTCTTCTATGCGCTGCGGCAGTACCTGCAGGCGCGGGAGATCGTCGCGCCGGCGCTGTGGGTGACGCTGGCGGCCAACGTCGCCAACATGATCGGCAACGAGCTGCTGATCTTCGGCCACGAGCTGGGCCCGCTGAGCCTGCCGGGCATGGGCCTGCGCGGCGCCGGTCTGGCCTCGGCGATCACCCGGGCGCTGCTGGCCGTGGGGCTGATCGCGTGGACACGTCGTCGTGGTCTGCACGCAGGCGCGTGGGTGCCGTGGAGCGCTCGCGCGTTCGAGCCTCGCGGGCTGCTCGAGGTGCTGCGCTTCGGGGTGCCGGTGGGCTTGCAGTACACGCTCGAGGTCTGGGCCTTCCAGCTGTCGACGCTGCTGGCCGGCGAGCTCGGCCGCAACCAGCTCGCGGCCCACACGATCGTCTTGAACCTCGCGTCGGTGACCTTCATGGTGCCGCTCGGGATCTCGTTCTCGGCCAGCACGATCATCGGTAGCCTGGTCGGCTCCGGTCGGCGCGAGGCGGCGCAGCGGACCGCCTGGATCGCGCTGGCGGTCGGCGGCGGGGTGATGCTGATCTCGGCGGTGATGCTGGTCGCGGGGCGCTGGCTGCTGCCGACCTTCTATACGGATCACCCCGAGGTGGTGACGCTCGCGGCGACGATCCTGCCGGTGGCCGCGGCCTTTCAGCTGTTCGACGGACTGCAGGTGGTCGGCGGCGGGGTCCTGCGGGGCACCGGCGACACGCTGCCGGCCGCGGTCTTCAATGCGATCGCGTACTACGGCGTGGCGCTGCCGCTCGCGGCCTACCTGGTGCTGGTGCGGGGGCACGGGTTGGTTGCGATCTGGTGGTCGATGGCGCTCGGCCTCGCGCTGGTGGCCGGGACCTTGGTCGTGTGGGTCTGGCGACGCGGGCCTTCGAGCAAGCGCGGGCAATAGTGGATGCGTCGGCGCGGGCGTGCGTGGTATGAAGCCCGTCGATGCGTCGCTCGGTCTTGACTGCCTCGTTCCTGCTCCTGTCCTCGCTCGCGCTCGGATGCAGCGACATCGGCACGCACAGCTTGGCGATCGAAGGCAGCGAGCGCGTCATCGCGGGCGTGACCACGGCCGACATGTGGACGGTCAGCTTCGATCAGCTCGTGGTCGTCGTGCACAACCCCGGCCTGGTCGAGCGCACCGACAACGAGCCCGCGTGGATCCGCGAGCCCGGCGTGACCGTGTGGGACGTGACCGAGCCGCTCGCCGAGGGCGAGGCGCTGAGCCGAAAGATCCGCGCCACTCGCTACGACGGGGCCGACTTCCGGATCGCGCCTGCGAGCGAGAGTGGCTACGACGCGGAGGCCGGCAACGTCGAGGCGTCGGTGGTCGACGCGGCGGTCGACGATGGTTGGTCGATGCACGTGGTCGGCTCGGCGACCGACGGCGTGACCACGATCAGCTTCGACTGGACCTTCGAGACCAACACCTTCTATCGCTGCAAGTTCGACGGCGACGCGGTGGTCGAACTCGGCGCGGACGGGGACGAGACGACCGTGATCGAGATCCTCGGCGAGGCGCTGATCGGCGAGAATTTCCAGGCGATCGCGGACGCCGATGGCAATGGCGATGGCGCGGTCACGCAGGAAGAGCTCGCCAGCGCGGGTTTGTGGGATGCGATCGAAACTGCGAGCGCGACCGTGGGTGCAGTGCGCGGTGCGGGAGCGTGTCCGGTCGTCGAAGAGTGATCGCCGCATGGCCGAGCGTGATCGCAGCTTCACGGATCATTCGATGACACGCGCATCACATCTGAGCATGACCATGCAGTTTCTGCTTGCGAGCTCTGCGCCGGCTGATCAATAGTCCCCGTCCGCCTCACGACGCAGCAACGTCGGGCTACGCGGGAGCACAGCCTTGAATCGGGAAGTCACCTACGAGGACATCACCCGAGCGGTCGACAACCGAGATCCGCAGCTCAGCGATCTCGTCGCTCGTTACCTGAACCTCCCGGATCCCCCCGAGGACCGGGCAGAGGAAGCCGAGCAGAGCGAGGCCAAGCCGCTCTCGCAGGACGCCTGGACGCTGCAGAAGCTCCGGACCGCGCTCGCTCCCCACTCGCTGTGG
>DATLLB010000529.1:0-5209 GCA_035538075.1 Enhygromyxa sp. | reverse complement strand
CGAGTCGGTGCTCGCGCCCGGCGAGGAGCTGTACCTGCGCTCGACCGGCAACCTCTCGACCGGCGGCACCGCGGTCGACCTCACCGACGTCGTGCACTTCGACAACCGCGAGATGGCCGTGCGCGCAGCCTCGGCGATCGGCCTCGACGTCGCCGGCATCGACTTCATCACGCCCGACATCTCGCGCTCGCATCGCGAAGTCGGCGGCGCGATCTGTGAGGTCAACGCCGCGCCCGGCTTCCGCATGCACGTCGCCCCGACCGAAGGCACGCCGCGCGACGTCGCCGGCCCGGTGATGGACATGCTGTTCCCGCCCGGCACGCCGTCGCGCATCCCGATCGTCTCGATCACCGGCACCAACGGCAAGACCACCACCAGCCGCATGGTCGCGCACATCCTCAAGATGTCGGGTCGCACGGTCGGCCTGTGCACGACCGACGGCGTCTACATCGACGGCGAGCGGACCGTGCCCGGCGACATGACCGGCCCAGTCTCGGCGCAGATGGTCCTGCGCGATCCTTCAGTCGACGCCGCGGTGCTCGAGACGGCGCGCGGCGGCTTGTTGCGGGCGGGCCTCGGCTATCGCTCCAACAACGTCGGCGCGGTGCTCAACGTCAGCGCCGATCACCTCGGGCTCGGCGGCGTCGACACCGTCGAGCAGCTCGCCGCGCTCAAGCGCATCGTCGTCGAGGTCAGCCGCGACTGCGCGGTGCTCAACGCCGACGACGAGCTGTGCCTGAAGATGGCCGACTACTCGCGGGCCAAGCGGATCGCCTACGTCACCCGCAACCCCAAGCACGCGCTGGTCCGCGAGCACATCCGTGCGGGCGGGGCCGCGTGCGTGCTCGAGGAGGGCATCAACGGCGACATGATCACGATCTACGACAAGGGCAGCCACATCCCCTTGCTGTGGACTCACCTGATCCCGGCCACGCTCGAGGGCAAGGCCATGTTCAACGTCCAGAATGCGATGTTCGCCGCGTTGATCGCCTGGGTCATGGATCTCAAGGTCGACAACATTCGCGTCGGCCTGCGGACCTTCGATACGACCTTCTTCCAGGCGCCCGGTCGGCTCAACGTGTTCGACGAGCTGCCCTTCAAGGTCATCCTCGACTACGGCCACAACCCCGCGGCCGTCGCTGCGATGGCCGAGATGGTCAAGCGCATGGACGTCGGCGGGCGGCGGCTGTGCGTGCTCGCGGCTCCCGGCGATCGGCGTGACGAGGACATCCGCGGCATCGCGGCGATGGCTGCCCCCGCGTTCGAGCGCTTCATCGTGCGCCGCGACGACTCGCTGCGCGGCCGCAAGCCCGACGAGGTCACCACCTTGCTGCGCGACGGCTTGCTCGCCGCGGGCGTGCCGGCGTCGGCGATCAGCGTGATCCCGGACGAGCAGGAGGCAGTCACGGCCGCGCTGCGCATGGGCGAGCCGCGGGACTTGCTGGTGATCTTCGGCGACAACATCACGCGCTGCTGGAAGCAGATCATCCGCTTCGGCGGCGGCGAGACCCGGGCTCCGAGCGCGATCGGAAATCTCGTGGCGACACCTGCCGACGCGCCCGCACCCGCGCCGACCGACGAACTGGTCGCGGATACGGTCGAGCCGGTCCGCGACGAGCTGACCGTCGCCGGGAGCAGCAAGCAGGACGTGATCGTCGACGAACGCGGCGTCCGTCTCGCCCGCGAAGAGAGCGACTGACCGCATGCCTGTAGACGTAGTCGATTCGCGCCGACTGACCGGCGCCAACGTGCACACGCGCGGGCCCGGGGCGGTGCTCGAGCTGCGCTTTCGTGCGACCGATCCCGCCGCCGTGATCGCCAACTGGGAGGGCGTGCTGCGTGAGGGCCTCGACGCGCTCGGCTGGACGGCTTCCATGCACGTGCGGCGCTTCGTCGACGCCGAGCAGCGCGAGGGGGCCGAGCTGATGTTCACGGCCGAGGTCGATCGGCTCTACGCCGCCACCGATCTCAACGAGTGGGCGCTCGCGCGTGCGCTCGGCCAGCTCAGCGGCGAGCGGGCGGCGGCGCGGCTGTCCGAGATCGCTGCGTCGGCGCAGGCCGAGCAGGCGGCGCGGCGTGGCGCGGTCGAGCTGATCGCCGCCGCCCAGGCGCGCGGCGTGATGTGGTTGATCGATGACGAGCAGCTCTCGCTCGGGCAGTTCGCCGACACGCAGGCGTGGCCAGTCGGCGCGCTGCCGGACGTCGACGCGGTCGATTGGTCGCGCTTTCGTCGACGGCCGCTCGGGCTGATCACCGGCACCAACGGCAAGACCACGGTCACTCGGCTGCTCTCGAGGATCCTGCGCAAGCACGGCCTGCGCGTCGGCAACACCTCCACCGATGGCCTGTGCGTCGACGAGCAGCTGGTCGAGGCTGGCGACTGGACCGGCCCCGGCGGCGCGCGAGCGATCGTCCGCAACCCCGACATCGACGTGGCCTTGCTCGAGACGGCGCGCGGCGGCTTGCTTCGCCGTGGCGTCGGCGTGCCGCAAGCCGACGTCGCCGTCATCACCAACGTCACGCGTGATCACCTCGGCGAGTACGGCGTGTTCGATCTCGCGGGCATGGCCGTGGCCAAGGGCGTGGTAGCGACGGTGGTCGAGCGCGAGGGCAGGGTGGTCCTCGGCGCCGACAGTCCCGCGCTGCTCGAGTGGGCGCGCGGGCGCGAGCTGGCGGCGCCGCTCGTGTGGTTCTCGCTCGATCCCGACAGCTCGGTGCTTCGCTACTCGCTGGATCGCGGCGGCGAGACGTGGACGATCGTCGACGGATCGCTCGCGCGCTGCGAAGGCGAGACCGTGACCAAGCTGTGCGCCGTCGAGGACATGCCGCTGAGCCTCGGCGGTCGTGCTCGGCACAACGTCGCCAACGCGCTCGCAGCCGCCGCTGCGGCGCGTGGGCTCGGCGTCCCCGACGCTGCGATCGCCGCAGCGCTGCGCGAGTTCGGCTCGCTGCCAGCCGACAACCCCGGCCGCTCGCGCCTGTGGGTGCTGCCGCGCGAGGACGGCCGCGAGGTCCGAGTGCTCCTCGACTTCGCCCACAACCTCGCTGGGCTCGCAGCCATCGCCGAGCTCGTGCACAACCTGAACGGGATGCGCGGTCTGATGGAGTCGGTCCCCGTGGCGCTCGGCTTCGGCATGGCCGGCGATCGCAGCGACGACGAGCTGCGCGAGCTCGGGTCCGCGCTCACGCAGTTCGATCCCGCGTGGGTGATCCTCCGCGAGCAGCCCCACTACATGCGCGGCCGCAAGATCGGCGAGGTCCCGGCCCTGCTCGAGCAGGGCCTGCGCGCCGCCAGCTTCGATCCCGATCGCATCCTCCGGGCGGCCGACGAGCCCAGCTCGATCGAGCAGGCGATCGAGGCCGGCGCCGAGATGATCGTGATGCTGGTCCACACCGAACGCGAGGCGGTGGCGCGTTGGCTGCAAGCGCACGGCGCTCGACCGGACTAGCGTCCCCGCGTGCGAGCGCGCTCGCGTTCGTGCTCGTCGTCGCGTGGCTGGCCGCGCGCACGCTCTCGCGCGTGGCCGCGGCGTGGCCCTTCGCGACCGACGACGCCTACATCACGCTCCGCTACGCGAGGCACCTGCTGGCCGGCGAGGGCCTGGTGTGGAACCTCGGCGGCGAGCGAGTCGAGGGCTACTCGAACTTCGCGTACGTGCTGCTCGCCGCGCTGTTCGGTGCGCTCGGCGAGCTCGACATCGGCCCGCTCAAGCTGCTCGGCGTCGCCGGATTGCTCGCGACCGGCTACCTGCAGTGGGCGATCGCGCGACGCTTCGTGCGGCCGCTGCCGGCGTTGCTGCCCTTCGCGATCTACACGCTCGAGCGCGGCAGCGTGTGGTGGTCGGTCAGCGGGCTCGAGACCGGCGTCTACGTGGCGCTCGGATGCGGTGTCGTGCTCGCGACCCTGCGCGGCCTCGGCTTTGCGCGAGTCGAGCTCGCTGACGATGCGCACGTCGGCGTGAATCGAGCTCCGCTCGCGCCCAACTGGCTCGCGCTGAGCGGTGTCCTGTGTCTGCTCGCCAGCCTGCTGCGACCCGAGGGCCCGATCTTCGCGCTGGCCGTCGGCGCAGCGTTGCTCGTCCAGCGATCGATCGACGGTCCACGCGAGCATGCGAACTACCGCCGCACCGCGTGGGCCTTCGCGCTCGCCTTCGGTCCAGCGCTCGCGCTCTACCTCGGCTGGCGCTACGCGTACTTCGGCGACCTGCTGCCCAACACGGTCCGCTGCAAGACCGATCACCACGACCGCTTCGTGCTGCTGCGCGCGTACTGGTCGGCGGCCCCGATCGTGCTGCTCGTCGCGCTCATCCACCCGCTGCGATCGCTCGACGCCCGCGTGGTCCTCCCGCTCACCGTCGCGCTCGCGTATGCGCTCGCGCTGATCGGCGCCGATCCAGTCGTCGGTCACGACATCCGCCACTTCCTGGCCGCCCACGCGCTGCTCTGCGTGCTCGCGAGCGTCGCTGGCGTGCGGCTGCTCGACATCCTCGCGCCCGGCCTGAACGCCCGCACCACCGAGCTCGGCGCGGGCGTGCGAGCGGGCGGCGTAGCCCTCGGCGCGGGTGCGGAGGGTGTCGCGTGGCGAGAGGTCGCCGAGCGGCTTGGCGGCGAGCAGCAGCGCGACGACCAGCGCGAGCTCGGCAGTGCGGGCGTCCAGGCCGGGCGCGACGACGCCGAGCAGGCGCACGGCGGCGACGCTGGCGAGCACGCAGAGCAGCGCGTGCGCGGCCAGGAAGTGGCGGATGTCGTGACCGACGACCGGATCGGCGCCGATCAGCGCGAGCGCATAGGCGAGCGCGACGGTGAGCGGGAGGACCACGCGGGCGTCGAGCGATCGCAGCGGGTGGATCAGGGCGACGAGCAGCACGATCGGGGCAGCCGACCAGTAGGCGCGCAGGAGCACGAAGCGGTCGTGATGGTCCGTCTTGCAGCGGACCGTGTTGGGCAGCAGGTCGCCGAAGTACGCGTCGCGCCAGCCGAGGTAGAGCGCGAGCGCTGGACCGAAGGCGAGCGCGAAGGCCCACGCGGCGCGGCGGTAATCCGGGGCCGCGTCACGACCGTCGAGCGATCGCTGGACGAGCAACGCTGCGCCGACGGCCAGCGCGAAGATCGGGCCCTCGGGTCGCAGCAGGCTGGCGAGCAGGCACAGGACACCGCTCAGCGCGAGCCAGGCCGGCGCGATCGCAGTGCGAGCGACCCCGATGTGCGC
>DATLLB010000528.1:0-7626 GCA_035538075.1 Enhygromyxa sp. | reverse complement strand
GTGCAGGCCAGCGCCGACATCTCGCGGCTCGCCGATCAGAGCTATGCAGCGGTGACCAACGCGTGCGTGAAGATGGGCCGCGATCTCGGCGTGCCCGAGGACCAGCTCGCCGGCGAACCCAACGACAAGGCGACCAAGCCCTGCGCCGCCGTGGGCGCGAAGATCGAGCAGATCATCAAGGCCAACGCGGCCATCCAGGTCAGCTACCAGCCGCCGCGCTGCCAGATGGACGCCAACTTCCAGGCCAAGTGCGACGCAGAGTGCGGGCTCGAGGTCGATCCCGGCAAGGTCGTGGCGGAGTGCGAGCCGGCCAAGCTCTCGGGCTACTGCCAGGGCACCTGCTCGGGTCAGTGCGAGGGCACCTGCACCGGCGAGTGCCAGGGCGAGTGCACGGCCAAGGACGCGCAGGGCCGCTGCGTCGGCGAGTGCAAGGGCACCTGCACCGGCTCGTGCGACGCGACCTGCCACGCCAAGTGCGAGGGCACCTGGAAGGCGCCGCGCTGCGAGGTCGAGGTCGAGAAGTCGCAGGTCAAGGCCGAGTGCGCCGCCAACTGCGAGGCCTCGGCGAAGGTGCGCGCGAGCTGCCAGCCGGCCAAGGTCGACATCAAGTCCTCGGCCAACGCCGAGGCGATGACCAAGCTCGTCGCCACGCTGAAGACCAACCTGCCCGCGCTGATCCAAGCGCAGCTGCGGCTCGGCAAGCAGCTCGCCGGCGACATCAAGGTCGTCGTCGACGCGAGCAAGAGCCTCAAGGGTCGCCTCAACGGCGCCGGCAACAAGGCCGTCGCCTGCGTGAGCGCAGCCGCCTCCGCGCTGGTCTCGGCTAGCGTGAAGGTCAACGTCAGCGTGAAGGCCAGCGCCAGCGTCAGCGGCAAGGCCGGCGCCAGCGCGGGCTGATTCACCGCTCGCGCCAATAGTCGGGATGACGCTTGTGGTGCTTCACCACCAGCACCACGAGCTTGTCATCCTCGACGGCGTACAGTAGCGAATAGGGGAACTTTCGGAGGAGAACTCGGCGAACACCCGGCTCGATCTCCGCCCACTGCTCGGGCCCGTCTTGGATGAGCTGCCGAGCATTCTTGTAGGCAGCTACAAATCGCTGCGCCGCCCGGCTCGAACGGACCGCGTACCATTGAGTGGCCTCTCGAAGCTCCTGGCGAGCTTCCGCAGTCAGGACGACGCGCATGCCTCAGCCAGCGCGACGGGCAGCGGGTGCATCGACGATCAGAGCCTCCAGCTCCCGCTCGACGTCCTCGGTCGGAATCAGAGTGGCCCGTCCGGCGCGAACAGCAGCGAGCCGTCGCTTCGCCTCGGCCAGCCACGCCGCATCGATGTCCGCCTCCGACCGCCCGTCGCCGACGCTGTCGAGCAAGATGGCCGCGAGCTCGGCACGCTCGTCTTCGGGCAACGACATTGCGGTGTCCAGGATGCTCTGCGTCGAGTCGGTCAAGGCGAAGACAGGATACCGCAGGACTCGCGGACCGACGAGCGCTTAGGACGCTGGCTGCGCCGACACGAACCCGGCGACGTCACTCACCAGTTGTCGCGCAGCGACAACCTCACCACTCGTAGAAGCCGCGTCCGGACTTCTTCCCCAGCTTGCCTTGCGCGACCATGTCGCGCAGCAGCTGCGGCGGCCGGAAGTGCTCGCCTTGCTCGAGCTTCTCGGCCAGGTACTCGGCGATGCTCAGCCGCACGTCGAGCCCGACCAGGTCGGTGAGCTTGAGCGGCCCCATCGGAAAGCCGTAGCCGAGCGTCATCGCCTTGTCGATGTCCTCGGCCGAGGCCACGCCCTGCTCGACCATGCGAATGGCCTCGAGCCCGATGACGAGGCCGAGCCGGCTGGTCGCAAACCCGGGCGCGTCCTGGACGACGATCGGCTCCTTGCCGATCCGCACCGCAAAGCTGCGCATCGACTCGAGCACACCAGCGCTGGTCTGCGCGCCGACGACGATCTCGAGCAGCTTCATGATGTGGACCGGGTTGAAGAAGTGCAGGCCGATCACGCGCTCGGGGTTCGGGATCGGACCTGCGATGTCGGTGATCGAGAGCGAGCTGGTGTTGGTGCCGAGCACCGTATCGGCGCGCACGTTGGCGGCCACGCGCGTGAAGATGTCGCGCTTGATCTCGAGCCGCTCGGGCGCCGCCTCGATCACCAAGTCGGCGTCGGCGACGGCGTGCTCGAGCGTGGGGGTGCCGGACAACCGCGCGAGGGTCTCGCGCCGCTGCTCCTCGCTGACCTTGCCTCGCGCGACGCCGGCTTCGAGGTTGGCGGCGATCTTGGCGAGCCCGGCGTCGACTTGCGGCTGGCCCACATCTTGAAGTCGGGTGATGCAGCCGGCCATCGCACAGACTTGCGCGATGCCATGGCCCATTGTTCCGGCACCGAGCACGGCGACGGTAGCGATCTTCTCGGCGTCTGCGTGGGACATGGCCCCGGATTTACCGCAAGCGGGCCGTCGGGCCCAAGGGTGTGTTTTCCGCTGGTTCGCGACGCGCGAAGCGATATAGGAATGGTTTCGCTCGCCGCTCATGGATCCCCGCAAGATCGCGATCACGCTGGTCTGCGCCGCCGAGGATGAACTGGCGGTGGAGCTCGTGCTCGACCGTCTGCGCGCCGCCAACTTCGAGACCGAGCTGGTCGCGGGCGTCGACCGACAGCCGCGACGGCTCGGCGAGGCGCTCGATCGCTGCGGCGAGTGGGGAGTGATCGTCGCGTGCGTGAGCAAGCACCTCGACGGGCCTGCGCTGCGCAAGATCGAGGGGGTGTTCAGCGCCCGCCGAGGCCCGAACCACGCGATCGTGCGGGTCGACATCGGCCAGTCGAAGCAGGAGATCACGAGCAGCATCCAGCGCGCGGTCGAGGCGTTCGCGGCCAATCAGGGCCGCATCGTCCGACGACCGACCTCCGAAAACCGCAAGCTCCGCGAGATCATCCCGGTCAGCGAGCTCGCGATGCCGGTCGTCCGGCTCGCGCCGCACGAGGAGATCGACGGCGACACCACCCGGATTCAGCTGCCCGACAACCCCAAGTCGGCCGAGCTCTCGCGGCGACGCCGTGCCGCCCGCGAGCGTGAGCGCGAGCGCGAGCGCATCACCGGGCGCTTCAGCAGCAAGCGCGAGACCAGCGAGAGCGAGACCACGGCTTCGGGCTCCGGCTCGCTCCCGGCCGCGCTCGACGAAGATGCGGCCAAGCTCGACCGCATGATGGTCGTGATGATCATCGGCGCGGGCATCCTGGCCGTGCTCGCGGCCCTCACCTTCACGGGCTGTGTGGCCGGTGACCGCGCCACGAACGTGCGAGCGCAGCACGACACGATCTCGATCTTGTCGCCGCGCTGTGCCGGGGTGCGATCGTGCGTGCTCGGTCTCGTGACGGCGTCGGGCACCGCCGCGCCGGTCGCCGAGGCGGCCGTGTTCCTCGAGCGCGAGCCGGAGCGCGGCGAGGCCGAGCCGATCCGCATCCTCGCGCTGACCGACGAGCAAGGCGTGTTCGTGGTCGACGATCCGCCGCCCGGCAGCTACCGACTCGCGGTCTACAAGGGTGACAGCAGCGTCGAGGTCGCCGGCCTCGAGCTCGGCCGCGACGGCACCACGGTGCTGCCGGTTCGGCTCGCCGTGGAGTGAGCGCAAGCGCGTTGCGAGCCAGCCGACGGCGGCGTACGCTTCTCGCAGCTGTGCCGCGCTAGGCCAGGACAACGCTCATGATCGGAACACGCCGCGCCATTGCCCTGCTGATCTTGTCGTTCTTCGTCATCCAGTTCGGGATGACCGCGTGGCTCGGCCCCGACGAGCTATTCGCCGTCAACTTCGGGCTCGCGCTCTGCTACGGGCTGGCGTTCTTCGGGCTCGCCGCCGAGTGGTTCTGGGCCCGCTGGTTCGCTATGGGCGTCGGCAACTTCGGCAGCTTGATGCTGCTGGTCCTGTTCAAGATCGGCTTCGAGCCGATCTTCGTGTTCTTCGGCGTCACTCACCTGCTCGTGGTGCTGTGCTTGATGGGCGAGGGCATGGCCGCCAAGTACGAGTACTCGGAGAAGACCGCCGAGCGCTGGAATTTCCAGGAGGACTCGATGGCGTTGATGCGCCGGGCCGTGCGGTCGGCTGGCAGCACCCTGCCCTTGCTGATCCTCTACGCCCTGGCCCCGCGCGGGGAGTGGCTGCAGCTGACCATGCTCGCGACCGGCGTGCTCGGCTTCTTCGGGCTGGTCCGCGGCAAGACCTGGGGTCCGCTGGTGATGGGCGCGACCGGGGCCGTGTGTCTGCTCGACGGGCTGGGTGTGTTCGGTGCGCCGACGATCGGCTTCATGATCCTCGGGCCCGAGGTGCTACCGGCCCTTTACGGCAAGGCCGGCGTGTTCGCCGGCGGCATGCTGCTGGTGCTGGTGCCCTTCGTCGCGCCGATGCTGCGCTACCTCGGCGCGCCCGCATTGCCCACCCGTCGGTAGTGCTTCGCCGTCCAATTTTCGGCGTGCACGCATAGTGTTGTGATTTGAAGACACGCCGAGCGAATGGGCCTGCGCAGATCCAACGATCTGCGCGGGCCTTTGCGCAGCGATCCGCAGCACATCTTTGCGGTTTCGCTTCGGACTAGCTTCAATGGGCAATGTTGAGGCGTGCGCTCCAGATGCCGGCGCTGCTGCGTCGTGCGCCGGTCCGTCCCGGTGGCCTGTTGGCGATCGGAGCGGTGGCGATGCTCGAGCTCGTCAGCGCCTGCAACGTGGTCCGCATCGGTGAGTGGCAGCTGACGCGCAAGCTCGAGCGTCGCGGCCTGCGATCCGAAACTGCCCTGCTCGGCGACGCCAACGTGCACTACTGGGAGGGCGGCGAGGGTCCGCCGATCGTGCTGCTGCACGGCTTTGGTGCCTCGGCGATCTGGCAGTGGCACGAGCAGGTCGGCCCGCTCGCTCGCAACCATCGCGTGATCGTGCCCGACCTCTTGTGGTTCGGCGGCTCGTGGTCGAAGCGGCGCGACTTCAGCATCGATCACCAGCTCGAGATCGTGATCGCGCTGCTCGATCACCTCGGCGTGCAGCAGGCCGACTTCGTCGGCATCTCCTACGGAGGCATCCTCGCCCACGAGCTCGCCGCCATGCACCCCGATCGCGTGCGTCGGCTGGCGATCCTCGACAGCCCCGGCCGCGCGTACACGGCCGAGGACCACGCCGCGATGCTCGAGCGCTTCGAGGTCGCGGACGTCGGCCAGCTGCTGGTCCCCGACTCGCCCGAGGACATCGAGGTGCTGCTCGGGCTCGGCTACTACAAGCCGCCCAAGACTCCGCGCTGGGTGCAGAGCCAGGTGCTCGACGGCATGTACTCGGAGTTTCGCGAGGAGAAGGTCCTGCTGCTCGAGAGCCTGCTCGAGCAGCTCGACGAGCTCGATCGCCGACCGGGGCGGGTGACCCACGAGACCCTGCTGATCTGGGGCGACAACGATCCCGTGTTCCCGCTGGAGATCGGCAAGCGGCTCGAGGCCGAGATGGAAGGTCGCGCGACCCTGCGAGTGGTCGAGCGAGCCTGCCATGCGCCGAACCTCGAGCATGGGGAGCTCGTCGCGAAGTGGTTGGTGGAGTGGTTCGCGGCGGGAATCTGAGGCTCACCCAGGAGTAGGCCGCTGGCCTGGCCTCGCGGCCGTTGTGGACGATCGTCGCGTCTGCAACCGTGGGATCATGGCTCGTTCAACGCTGTTGCCGAATCCCGCGAAGCCGACTCGCGCAGGTCAAAGGCCCTCTGCCCGTCGCGCTACGACGCCGATCCTGCTCGGGGCCCACGACGCTCCGCAAGAACATCAGGCCCGCGCCATCGCCAGCGGCAACGAGCGATGGACCTCGACGCGCGCGAGCGCTGGCGTCGAGGCACCCGTCAGCGAGTCCATTGCTCGGGAGATCGGACAGCTCCGAGCGCAGCCGAGCGAAGGCTTGCCCACCAGCGTTCGATCACAGGCGGAGCAGCGGTTTGGAACCAACCTCGACGGGCTCCGAGTTCACCGGGATGCGAGGGCGGCATCCATCACACGCTCACTCGGTGCGAGCGCCGCCAGCGTTGGGCAGGATCTGCTGTTCTCGCCCGGCAGCTACAAGCCGAACAGCAGCGCTGGGCAGCGACTGATTACCCACGAGGTCGCGCATGCGCTGCAGCGACCGCGGGTTGGACCGGAAGTGATCCGACGCGCCGAGCCGCGCGAAGAGCAGCGCATCCAGGAGCTCGACAGGATCGCGAAGTCGTCGAGCCCGGGCATCTCCATCACATTCACGAGCGTGGGCGACACCGACATCGAGGACATTGGCTCGCAGCGCAAGGCGCAGGGCCAGCCCGAGGCGAAGATCGGCACCATCTTCGACATCGCCACGGGCTTGGACATCGTAGCCATCGAGCTTGGGCTGTTGACGTTCGCCGAAGCGCAGCCCAACGCGGACGCCCCCAACGCATACCCTGCAGGGCGCACCGCCTTTGTCCGCGAGCTCAAGGTGCTCGGCCACGGAAATAGCGGCGAGTTGGAGAAGCACGTGGGCTATCAGTTCGGAGCGTTCTACAACACGCCGGATCTACGAAAAGTCATGCCCAGCGGGCTCGACTTCTCGCGCTACATGATCGACGGCGCGACGCTTCACCTCGAGGGCTGCTTGGTCGGCAAGGGTGAGCTCGGCCGCCGCTACTTGGCGCTGGTCGGGGAGATGTTCTTCGGCTCCAAGCGAGGCTACATCGTGGCCAATACCTGCTTGGCGAGCGGCAGCGTGCTGCCCTCGCAGATTGCACCGTGCGGACCGCGGACGCTCGCGTGGCCGGGGGACTTCGGCGATCTCGCTGGCACGGCCGATCGCTGCGATCCACTGCTGCAGAACGTGCCGTCCGGCGAGGGCTGCTTCCATGATGGCAAGCGCTTCGTCAGCGCGAAGACGAAGTGACGACGAGCCGAGTCGGCACCGGACCGGCAAGGCGCAGCAGCGTGGCGTCGACCTCTGCCCAGCGAGTCTGCGGCGCCACGACCACAAAGGTGTTCGAGCACGACGCAGAGCCGTCCTGCAAATCACCGATGTCGAGCTCGGCGACTGTCGTGGGCCGACAGCCCGAGCTCGACGGCGCGCTCGCGGCAGGGCTCGGATCGCCGACCGGGATCTGCAAGCACACGGGCGCCGAGCTGGGCGAGAACTTCCAGGTTGCGACCGCCTGGGTCAGACACGCCTCGAATGCCTCGTCGCTACGATCGAACACGTCAGGGTGGATGCGTGCGACCTCGCCCGACGGCGCGACTTCGATCCGCACGGCGCTGCGGCGAGGTAGCAACGGGCGTTCCGCGGCCGCCCAGCAGGCTTCGATCGCCTGGCGATCGCGCGCGACGAGGGTCTCGACCGCTTCGATCTCGAAGCCGGCGGCGGTCTTCGGCGCGGTCATGATCCCCAGGCTGCCGCACTCGGTGAAGATGATCGGGCGTGGAAGTGGCCGGTCCGGGCGCGGCAGCGAGTCGAGCACAGGTTGGGCGTTGGAGACGGTCGAGGTCCCGTCCGGCCGCACGGCGATCGTGAGCGCATCACACTCGTCCGTCGACGCCACCCTCACCGCTGCACAGCCGTCGAGATCATGAAAGACGTCGCGCTCGCTCAGCTCGACCGACACGACTTCACCAGACAC
>DATLLB010000527.1:0-2339 GCA_035538075.1 Enhygromyxa sp. | reverse complement strand
ATCGCAGCGTGTTTCGCATCCACGGGGGCGGTGGATCGCCGCGCGAGGTCGTCGTCGAGATCGAAGTGCGAGCGCGCTGAGCAGGAGCAGCGGCGCGGCCGGATCGCGTGGGTGCTCGCTCGTGCACGCGCAGCTCGAGTCACCGGCTGGATCGGCGGGCGTCTCCTCGCTGGTGTCGCCGCTCTCGCCCGACTCGCCGCTCTCGCCCGTGTCGTCGCTGCTCGGCTCGCCGAGCATGATCGTCGCGCTGGCCGTGCTCGCGTTGCCGAAGTGATCGACCGCCTCGAGCGTGATCGTGTGCGCGCCGTCGAGCTCGAGCGCCACGCCCTCGAAGCGATACGGCGGCACTTGATCGACGGCCGCGCGCCCGAGCCCGTCGATCCACGGCTGGCCGTCGATCGAGAGCCGCAGCTCGGCGATCCCAACCCCAAGATCCTGGGCCTCGCCGAGCACGTCGATCTCGACCGGCGCCCCGTCGAGCGTGGTGCCGTCGATCGGCTCGACCACGCTCACGCTCGGCGCCTGCGTGTCGGCGATCTCGGTCCACGGCGCGCCGCAGTCTTGCGACGGCGGAGCCACGGGCCCAGGGCAGCCGTCGGCCCAGCTCGCGCTCGCGTCCACGCTCACGAACATGCCCTCGCACGCGGGCGTCGGCGCCCAGCTGCCGTCGCTCGCATGACAGGGCGTGATGTCGATGCCGCTGCGATCCTCGATCCACGCTGCGGTCTTCGGCGCGGGCACGTACTGCACGGTGGCCCCGTCGCCGCCGCCACCCGAGACGATGCCAAGCACGCGCCAGCTGCCATCCTCGAGCTGGACCAACGCAGGCCCGCCCGAGTCGCCGGAGTCGGCGCCCACACCCATGCCGCCGATGCCCACGGTGCTCAGGTAACCGACGATCTGCGCCTGGGCGGCGTGCTTGATGCCGGTCTGCTCGGGCCCGTCGCTGCTGGTGTCGCCGAAGCCGACGATCGTCACCGGCGTGCCGATCTCGATCAACGCCTCGTCGCAGCCGAACAAGAGCGGCGTGATCGCGACGTCCTCAACCGGCTCGGCCAGCTCGCACCACGCGTAGTCCATCGAGCTGACCGCGAACAGATCGCTGTATCGCTCGCAACGCAGCAGCGGCACCTCGCGGGCCGGCGCGTCGACGTCCTCACCGAACAGCGCGTGCGTGTGCAGGGTGCCGCAGTGAGCCGCGTACACGATCACGCGCGGGTGCACGAGCGTCGCCGTGCACAGCCCCCCGGTCCGCAGCGCGACCACGCTCGGCCACTCGCACGTCTTGCTTGGCTCGCCACCGACGATCGCGGGATCGGGCTCGGCCGCGGTCGCCCAACCCGGCGTCAGCGCCACGATCAGCGCGACGGCAGCCAGGATCGGTCGGGCACGCATGCTTCGAGCATGCCCGATCTCGTGGCAGACTCGCACGAGGCGTTCATGTCGGAACTCAGCCAGACCAGCGAGCACGTCCGCGTCGAGATCGACGAGGGCATCTGCACCATCAGCTTCTGCCGGCCCA
Organism: Enhygromyxa sp.; assembly: GCA_035538075.1. Taxonomy (GTDB): domain Bacteria; phylum Myxococcota_A; class Polyangia; order Nannocystales; family Nannocystaceae; genus Plesiocystis. The sequence goes on along the minus strand of DATLLB010000527.1, from coordinate 817 downwards.
AGAAGAAGAACGCGCTCACCGTCGCGATGTACGAGGCGATCGTCGCAGGCTTCGACGCGGCGCGTACGCGAGGCGACGTGCGCGTGATCCTGGTGCGCGGCAGCGACGGCGTGTTCACGGCCGGCAACGATCTCGCCGACTTCATGAAGGCCCCGCCGACCGGCCCCGACAGCCCGGTGTTGAAGCTATTGCACACGCTGGTCGCCTGCGAGAAGCCGCTGATCGCCGCGGTCCAGGGCATCGCGATCGGCATCGGCGTGACCATGCTGCTGCACTGCGACCTCGTCTATGCCGGCGAGAGTGCGCGCTTCCAGATGCCCTTCGTCAACCTCGGGCTGTGCCCCGAGGCCGCGTCGAGCTACCTGCTGCCGCGCTTGATGGGCCAGGCGCGTGCGGCCGAGCTGGTCCTGCTCGGCGAGCCGTTCTCGGCTGCGACTGCGCACGAGTACGGGCTCGTCAATCAGGTGTTGTCCGACGAAGCCGTCGTCGATCGAGCGCGGCAGATCGCCCGCATGCTGGCCAAGAAGCCGCCCAACGCGGTGCGGCAGAGCAAGAAGCTGATGCGTGATGCCCAGCGCGCCGCGATCGAGCAGTCGATGCTCGCCGAGGCCGAGGTGTTCGCCCAGGGCCTGCGCTCACCCGAGGCCGCCGAGGCGTTTCAAGCCTTCTTCCAGAAGCGCGAGCCGGACTTCTCCAAGTTCGAATGAGCGGCCCACCCGAAACCTCCGAGCGCGACCGCTGGGGCGAACGGCTGCCGCGCTCGCTCGGCCCGCTCAGCGCGATCGCGGTGCTGGTCGGCTCGACGATCGGCAGCGGC
>DATLLB010000526.1:0-25731 GCA_035538075.1 Enhygromyxa sp. | reverse complement strand
GTTGGCCAGCGTCGCGGCGAACAGTCCGGGCGCCGGCTTGCCGCCGTCGATCCACAAGGTCCCGCCGTGCTGGAGGATCAGGTTGAAGTTGAAGTTGGCTCCGAAGGTGTGGTTCCAGGGCAGCCAGTCGCAGATCACCGGAGGCTCGCCGGCTTCGCTGCGCTCGGCCAGGAACGGCCACAGGCGCGCGAGCGCGGCCTGGTTCGAGCACAGCATCCGCTGGGTGTTGATGACGCCCTTGGGCACGCCGGTCGAGCCCGAGGTGAACAGGATCTTGGCCACGCTGTCGCGCCCGAGCGCGGCGAAGCGTCGCTCGACCTCGAGCCCCGGCGGCGTGCTTGCGAGCGCTCGAAGCTCGTCGACGCTGCCGTGGATCAGCGGCAGCGAATCGAGACTCGCGGCCGCCAGCGCGGCGGCGAACGGCTCGCGCTGCTCGACGAACACCACGCCCGGGGTCACGCGCTCGGCGATTCGACGCAGCTTGCCGAAGTCGCGCGACAGCAACGAGTAGGCGACCGAGACCGGCGCCGCCGGGATCCCGACGTGCATCGCGGCCAGGGTCACGAGCGCATGCGCGATCGAATTGCCCGACAGGATCAGCAGCGGTCGCTCCGGGCCCGCGCCGCGCTCGAGCAGCGCGTGGGCGAGCTTGCGGACCAGCTCGAGCGCCTCGCCCCACGAGACCGTGCGCCACGCGTTCGACGAGTCACGCTCGCCGAGGAACACTCGATCGGGCCAGCGACGCGCGTTGGCCAGCAACAGATCGCCGAGGCAGCGCGGGTACTCGCCGAGCGGGTGGGCGCTGCGAAGGATCAGCGCTCCGTCGGGGCGTCGCTCGGCCTCGACTTTGGGCTCCGCGAGGCTGACGGGTGTGCTCATTTCTCGATGTCGACACCCGCGGTCAACGAGAAGGTCGCCCCGTCGCTCCACGTCGCGGTCGCGTCGACCTTCCAGACGCAGCCCTTGGACCGCTTCAGGCCGTCGAGCGAGGCAGGATCGATCCACACCACCCAGCTCTCGCGCGCGTCCGAGTCGCCGACGCCGTGCTTGCCGGCCGCCACGATGTCGCTGCTCGGCACCTCGGCGTCGTTGCCCTTGCAGTCGCGGACCGTGGCCGTGAGGCTGTCGAACGCCGCGGCGGCGGTGAAGATCATCGCGGCCTTGGGCGCGAGCTTGACGGTGTTGATGGTGACCTCACCGTCGCGCGTGCCCGAGCGCGACTGGACCATCTCGCTGGGCTTGCAGTCGGCGGCCTCGCAGTACCAAGCGCCCCGATACGAGAGCTCTTGCCCGCGCATGTTCTGGCGCAGCGAAGCGCAGCCGCCAAGCGTGGCCGCGACCACGAACCCGACGAGGCCGACCCGGATCGTGAGGGATTGCATGGCGCGATGCTACGGCGTCCGTCGGGCGGCGGCTACGTGGGCGCCGCCGGGGCCGAATTGAAGCGGCGGCGCGCCCGCTACCCCCTACGCCGCCGTTCGAGCGCACGCGAGGTGATTCGTCCTTCCGGCCAGTTGCGCCGGCCAGCCAACCGGTAGCCTGGCTTCGTGCCCCTCAGCCCGCACGCTTGGTCACCGCCCGAACAGGTTTGTCTTCCGCGTGGGCTCGCGGAGGTGAGGGGCCGGGTGTTCATCCTCTATCACCCGGTGACACCGAGCGTCGACCGGGCGACTCGGGAGGCGCAGGCTTACGCAGAGCTACGCTCGAAGTTCGAGTCGATGGCCGTACTGATTTGGCTGGGCCAGCCTTTTCCTCCGCCGTCTGCAGAGGTTCGTGCCGCGCTGGCGGCTGGCTTTGCCCGCGGTCCGGCGATCGAGGCGGTCGCGTGGATGGTCGACAGCGACCGCAGCCTCAGCAGCTCGGTGGTCCACAGCGTGTCCACGCAGCTGTTTCCACGCACGTCGAAGGTCAAGACCTTCCGCGATCCCTTTGACGCCGCAGCGTGGCTGACAACGATCGAGGGCACCGATCCCGTCGCAATTCTCGACGGACTCGATGCCCTCGACCAAGCCCAACCGGCTTGATGATCAGCCGCGCTGATCCATCGGCACGTAGGGCCGCTCGATCACGCCAGTGTAGATCTGCCGGGGCCGGGCAATCTTCTGCTCGGGATCCATCAGCATCTCCTGCCACTGCGCGAGCCAGCCGGCCGCACGCGGGATTGCGAACAGCACCGGGAAGAACTCGACCGGGAAGCCGATCGACTGGTAGATGAGCCCCGAGTAGAAGTCGACGTTGGGGTACAGCTTGCGGTCGACGAAGAAGTCGTCGTTGAGGGCGATCTTCTCGAGCTCCAAGGCGATGTCGAGCAGCGGGTTCTTGCCGACCTCGGCGAACACCTCGTGGGCGAGCTGCTTGATGATGCGCGCGCGCGGGTCGTAATACTTGTAGACGCGGTGGCCGAAGCCCATCAGCCGGCGCTCGCGGTTCTTCACGCCCTCGATGAAGCTCGGGATGTTGCTGACGCTGCCGATCTCCTGAAGCATGCGCAGCACGGCTTCATTGGCGCCGCCGTGGAGCGGGCCGTAGAGCGCGGCCGCGGCCGCAGCCAGCGAGCAGTAGGGGTCGGTCTCGGCCGAGCCGACCGAGCGCGCGGCGCTGGTCGAGCAGTTCTGCTCGTGGTCGGCGTGGAGGATGAACAGCACGTCGAGCGCCCGCTCGATCACCGGGCTCGGCTTGTAGCGCGGCTCCGACATGCGGAACAGCATGTTCATGAAGTTGCCGACGTAGCTGAGCTCGTTGTCCGGGTAGATGTACGGACGGCCGTGCATGTGCCGGAAGCACCACGCGGCCAGCGTCGGCATCTTGGCGATGATCTTGATGATGTGATCGCGGCGGACCTTGGGGTCACGCACCTTCTTGCTGCCCTCGTAGAAGGTCGAGAGCGTGCCGAGCAGCGAGACCAGCTTGCCCATCGCGTGGGCGTCCCACTTGAAGCCCTCCATCCCGCGGATCAGGTACTGATGCACGTAGGTGTGGTGGGTGATCTCGTTGACCCAACCGTCGAGCTGCTTCTGCGTCGGCAGCTCGCCCCACAGCAGCAAGTAGGCGACCTCGAGGAAGGTCGACTGCTCGGCGAGCTGCTCGATCGGGTAGCCACGGTAGCGGAGGATGCCCTTGTCGCCGTCGATCAGGGTGATCGAGGAGCGGCACGACGCGGTGTTCTTGAACGCCGGGTCGTAGATCATCAGGCCATAGTCTTCTTCGTCGGCCCGTAGAGCCCGAAAATCATCGGCATTGACGGCTCCGTCGACGATCGGGATCTCAATTTCCTTGCCTGTTCGGTTGTCCTTGACTGTGATGGTGTCCGCCATGCGCAGCTCCGTGGTCGCGAGCCCCTCGTGTTCCGCGGTGGGGCGTCGGCCGCCGCGATGATGCGCAAGAACGGTCGCGTCCGTCGAGCGAAATCTCCAGGCGTGGGTCGCTCGGTGGGGAGTTGCGCAGCCGACTACGGCGCGACGGCAGGCGTGAACACCTGCCATCGATCGAGGGCGACGCCGTCTTGGTCGACGCCGCCCACGACGAACGTGGCACCGTTGATCAGCTGCACCAAATGGCCGCCGCGAGCCCTTGGCGTCGCAGAGTCGGGTTCGTCGACCGTCATGGTCGCACGCTCGATGCGAAACCAGCGACTCTCACCTTGCGCGTACAGCGCTACGCTGTCTGCGAAGATTTTGGGGTCGGCGAGGGCAGCGGGGAGGAAACTCTCGCTGAGCGAGACTTCTGCGGTCGCGCCCGAGTTGATGGTGAAGCGCGCAGCGTCTGCGGTCGGCTGCTGATCGAGCGAGCCGCCCACGCACAGCACGGTGAGCGCCTCGGATGTTTGTGTCTCGATCGCGCATGCGAGGTCGCGCCAAGCGACCTCGGGGCCGAGCAGCTCGCCGGTCGCGGTCCGCAGCGCGAGCGGACCGACTTGATCGCCGCCGATGATCAGCGCGTCGGCGGTCAGGTTGTCTCCGCTCGGGAGCCACATCGCGGTCGCGCCCACGCGCGGGTGATCGAGCGTGAGCTCCTGAACCGGGGCTGCTGCGAGTCGGCCTTCGTTGGCGACGAGATCGATGGCGACCGCGTCGGTCGCTTGCCCGCCGCCGAGCACGTACACGCGCGTGTGATCGGGATCGACCAGCGTCGCCGCGCCCGCGCGCAGACCGATCGCATCGGCGCCATCGACCTCGAGCTCGGTCCAGCTGTCGGCGCCCGGATCGTAGCGCCACGCGATCGCGGGCACCTGCTCGTAGGCGAGCCGGATCACCGCGCCGTCGTTGGCCGTGAACAGCCCGCCGTCGTCAGGCGCGAGCGGATCGGCGTCGGGCAGCGTCGCGCCGGCCTCGAGCTCGAGCGTGTAGTGGTTGAGCAAGAAGGTGTCGCCGTCGCTCTGCAGCAGCAGCATCCCGCGGGCCAGCGCCTCGGCGGCGAGCAGGTCGGGATCGGGCGCGTCGAGGACCTCGGGCCAGCTCGACAGCGCGCCCGGCCGACCGAGGAACAGCGCGAGGCCGATGTCGGGACCGGCGGTCGAGAACGGAGCCGTCGATCCCCAGCCGAGCAGCTGCTCGCCGTCGGCGAGGTAGAGCTCGAGCTGCTGCGTCTCCGACGTCGGCTCGCCCTCGAGCTCGAGGCTGAAGTCGAGGCCGTCGACCGAGAACGTGAAGGAGTCGCCGCTCGGGCGCATGACCACGCTGGCGTTGTCGGCCCGCTCGAGCTCGGTGGTGTCGGCCGGCAGGATCACGGTGATCGGCAGCTCGCGGGCGTTCTCGCAGGCGCTCAGCGAGCCGAGTCCGAGCAGCAGCGCTGCGAGGCCGAGCTTGGCCCGCAGCTGCTCGAGCGCGAGCCCGCGGATGCGGACGGTCTTGCGCTTGCCGGTCTGTCCGGCGACCAGCTCGATCGCGTCGCGCGGGAGCTCGAGCGTCTTGGCGAGCAGCTTCAGGATCGCCGCGTTGGCCTCGCCGTCGACCGGGGGCGCCTTCACGTGCAGCTTGAGGCGCTCGCCGTGCGGCTGGCCGATCGCGTCGCGCGACGACCTCGGGACCGCTTGCACGTCGAGATCGATGGCGCCGTCTGGTCGAACGCGGAGCACGATGGGGACCCTACTAGGTTTGAGAGAGGGACCGTAGCCGGTACCGTAGCCGGTCCCTCTCCCCGTCGGGGCAAAGCCCCGCCGGGGGCCCCTCTCCCCCTGCCGTTGTTTGACATAGCGGTGCGCGGGGGCGATGGCCGGAGGCGGCGACGGGCCCGAAGCCGGCGAAGCGGCCGGCTCGCAGCCACACGGCCTCGCGGTGGAGGTTGACGGTCGTGCACACGTGATCGGGGATCAGCCACAGCAGCTGACCGAGCGCGGGCGTGGCGGCCTGCTCGGCGAGCTCGCAGGGCAGGTGCTCCTCGCTCGCGCGCAGCGGGGTCAGCTCGGGGTGATCGAGCACAACGCAAGTCGGCGGCGCGCCGTCGGGCGTGATCGCCTTGCTGCCCGCGTCACAGGTCACGCGTCCCGGTCCAACGCTGACCACCCGCGTGGCCACGAACGCGGCCTGGCGCAGGCCGATGTCCGCCGCGGCGGCGTGCGAGCGCAGATCGGAGAGCACGATCGTGCCGGGCGAGACTCGATGCTGCCACGGCCCTTGGCTCAGCCCTGCATGCGCGAGCGCGTGCGCGTAGCTGTGCGTGCCGGAGGTGATCAATTCGATCGTCGAGGGATCGATGTGTAGCTGCTCGGCGAGCGAGCTAGCGAGCGCGCACAGGCGATCGTAGCCGGCGTGGGCTTCGGCGCGCTGCTCCCAGCGCAGGTGGCCGTCGTAGCCGTGCAGCCCGGCGAGCGCGAGCGGGGCAGGGAGCTCGCGCAGCGACTGCCAGTGCTCGGGCATGGATCCGGTCCGGCGCATGCCGAGATCGACGTCGAGCATGATGGGCAGCTGTCGCCGCCAGCCGAGCTCGGTCGCGTCGCGGACCAGCTGCTCGAGGTGCGCGCGCGAATCGGCGAGCACGCACACTCGCGCCGTGCGATCGCCCGCCAGCGAGAGCACCGCCCGCAGGGCCGCGCGCGAGGCCGGATACGCGAACAGGACCTCGACGCCCTCGACTCCCGCCTCGTCGGCCGTGCGCAGCAACAACGCGAGCTCGTCGGCGGTCGCGACCTTGAAGTGACGCAGCCCGGCCTCGAGCATCAGCGAGATCACCACGGCCTGCTTGGAGGTCTTGAGGTGCGGTTGCCAGCGCTGCGGGCCACCCACGCGCGCGATCACGGCGGCGAGGTTGTGCGCGACCGCGTCGAGATCGATGATCAGCGCCGGCGTCAGGAGCTCGTCGAGGACCGGTCCGAGGGCGGCTGTGAGTGACTCGCTCTGCGCAGGCTCCACGGACGCGCACTTTACAGGTATGGTCGGTCATGGCGAAGGGCGTGCGCGCGAGGACGCTGGCGCTGGCTTGCTTCGCGCTCGCGTGCACGAGCAGCGCGAGCGAGCTCCCGGGCACGGCGGCGGCCACGACCGAGCGAGCGCCCGCGCCCGAGCTGCCCGAGGAACAACCCGTGCGTGTGCTGGTGACCGGCTTCAACGACTGGCGAGAGCTCGGCGATCCGCCCAACCTGTGGCGCTGCCGCGACAACCCGAGCTGTCGGCTGCTGCTCGGCGATCCTCACGACGCGCAGCCGCAGACCCACGGCGGGCCGCTGGTGCAGCGACTCGAGGCCGCCGCGCCCGAGCTCGAGTGGCGCTTCGCGACGATGCCGGTGACCTGGGACGTGTTCGCGCGCGTGCCCACCGACGTCGACGTGATCATCAACATCGGGCTCGGCGTGTACGATCGATTCGACGCGCTGCAGCTCGAGGCTGGCGCCTACAACCTGCGCGCGGGCGCGGACGCGGCCGGGGTTGCGAAGCCGGGCCCGATCGATCCCGCGGGCGCCACGACGCTCGCGGCCCCGTCTCCGATCGCCGCTCGCGTCGCGAGCTTGGCCGGACGCGACATCGCCGGGTACACGGTGCTGGTCGCCGAGGCGCGCGAGGACAACAGCTACCTGTGCAACGAGACCCACTACCACGCGCTCTCGGCCCTCGGCCGCAATCAGGGCTCGCTGCGCGAGGTCTACTTTCTACACATCCCCTACGCCAAGGATGACGACTACGCCGCGCTCGCCGACGGCGTCGCCGGAGTGGTGTTGGGGTTGCTCGGTCGCTGACGGGAGACTCATGACCTGGCGGCTCATCACCATTCGTCCCTCGCACTACAACGAGAAGGCTCGCTGGGCGCTGGATCGCTTCGAGCTTCCCTACGAGGAGCAGCCGTGGATGCCGATGTTGCACTTCATCGGCAGCGGCGCGGTGTTGCTGCCGCGTCGGCTCGGTCGCGCCGATCCGCAGTCATCGCGGCTGTCGACGCCGATCCTCGTGACCGAGGATCGCACGCTGAGCGACTCGAGCGACATCGTCGCGTTCGTGTCGAGTCACGTTGGCGACCCGGCGCGATCGCTCTACTGGTCCAACGAGGTGGTCGAGCTCGATCGCCACTTCAGCGGCCGTCTCGGCGCCGACACTCGCCGCGTCGCGTACCACTATCTGCTCCCGCAGCAGGATCTGCTCGAGCAGCTCGCCCACCACAGCGTGGGTCCGCTTCAGGCTCGCGCGTGGATTGCCATCTCGCCGCTGGTGCGCAGGGGGATCGCCAAGCAGCTGCACGTGCGCGCCGACAAGGCCGCCCGCTCGCGCGAGCGCATCGTCGCCGAGTTCGACGCGGTCGGTGAGCGCCTCGCGGATGGCCGACGCTACCTGTGTGGAGATCGCTTCTCGGCCGCCGATATCAGCTTCTCGGCCCTCGCCTCGCTCGCGCTGCTGGTCCAGCCGCACGAGGGCTATGGCGCGTGGCTGCCGAGCCTCGACGCCGTGCCCCCGGAGTGTGCCGAGCTCGCGCAGCAGCTCCGCGCGACCCGGGCGGGCCAGTTCATCCTGCGCATGTTCGCGGAGGAACGAGGCCGTCGGGTGCTGCCCTGTCCGGTCCCTTGAAGCGTTAAAAGGAAGAACCCCGAGACCGGCATGCGCCGACCTCGGGGTTCGCCCTCTCTCGCTCTCCGTGATTAGAAGTTGTAGCCGGGCATCGGCGTCGCGCCACACTCACCGGTGATCAGCGCGGCGATCAGAAGTCGGCGACCATCACTCGAGGTCTCGATGTTGCCGGTCGCGCTGATCAGCCGCCAACCGTCGCGGGCTTCGCCCAGGTAGACCTCGTTGTCGAAGTACTCGAACAGCAGCTGGTCGCCGAACAGCTTCTTCATCTGGCCGAAGGTGGCGACCTTGACGTCGACCTTGCCCTCGAACACGTACTCGCGCCAGACGGTGAACAGCACCTCGGATCCGTTGGTCGCAATCACCTCGCGCAGGTTGCTGTTGAGGTAGGGCGAGTTGATGTTGCAGGTCGGTACGCCCTCGCTCGTGTAGATCGTGTTGTTCTCGATGTAGAGGCTCAGGTTGCCGTTGGTGGCCGGGCCGTCGTAGACCTCTCCGTTGAGGATCTCCCAGAGGATAGTGCCGTCATCCTCTCCGCCGTCGGCCTGCTCGAGCTGCATGTTGATGTCGGTCGAGCGGAAGGCGTCCCCCATCTCTGGTTCATCGGTGTCGCAGGCGGGGGCGAAGGCGAGGAGGGAGAGGATGGGGAGAGCGGAGAGAGCGCGTCGCATGGGGGTCACCTCAACTTCGAGCTGTGGTCTGATGATAATGCAGACTACATTTTGGCGCCAGAGAGAAATGAGCCCAAAGTTGAGAATTTTCGGTGCGGCACCCGCCGATCCCGCGAATTTGACGATCAATGGGTTGATTTCAGGGCCAGCGGAATCGCCCGCAAACGAGCGCGCGATCGTCTGAATGTTAGCTATTTTTCAGTGTAGCTGTAGTAGCTTAGTCAGGTAAAAAGATCAGCCTCGATACCTATCCGAGCTCCGCTTTCGGGTCGGGTCCGAGCGTGTGCCGTCGGGGTACAATCGAGGCCGGGCGGCATGGACCAAGAGGTTCAGCACAGGCCGCGGGAGGCCGACACGATCGCGGACATGGACAGCGATCCCGGCGATGCCCGGAAGCTGTCCACGGTCGGTCGTTACGTGGTGCTCGACTCGGTCGGGATGGGCGGCATGGGTTTGGTCTGTGCGGCCTACGACCCGAAGCTCAACCGCAAGATCGCGCTCAAGCTGCTGCGCAACGCGTCGAACGACGAGGCCAGCACGGCCGGACGCAACCGGCTGTTCCGCGAAGCCCAGGCGCTGGCCAAGCTCAGTCATCCCAACGTGGTCACGGTCCACGACGTGGATGTGTTCGAGGGCCAGGTCTACATCGCGATGGAGTTCGTCGAGGGCACGACGCTGCGCGAGTGGCTGCGTGACGAGTCGCGCTCCTGGAAGCAGATCCTCGAGAAGTTCATCCTGGCCGGACGCGGGCTCGCGGCGGCGCATCAGGCCGACATCATCCACCGCGACTTCAAGCCTTCCAACGTGCTGATCAGCAAGGAAGGCGACGTGCGGGTCGCCGACTTCGGCGTGGCCAAGGAGCGTGATCGCGGCGCGCATTCGCAGCGCGACTACGTCGACTTCGAGCGCAAGCGTCGGACGGTCGCGGCCGGCGGGAGCCTGGACACCACCGCCGAGGACGCGCTGATCGAGGAGATTCAGTCGAACGTGAGCCTCGAGCTGACGGTCGCGGGTCGCATGGTCGGCACGCCCGCGTACATGGCTCCAGAGCAGCACATGGGCCTGCGTGTCGGGCCCTACACCGATCAGTACTCGTTCTGCGTGAGCCTGTACGAGGCGCTCTACGGGCGGTTGCCGTTTGAGGGCACCGATCGCCGCGATCAGTTGAGCAAGATGACCGAGGGCCGGCTGCCGCCGCCGCCCACGAAGGGTGCCGCCCGCAACGTGCCGAGCTGGCTGCACAAGGTTGTCGCTCGCGGTCTGCGACCGCATCCGAGCGAGCGCTGGCCGAGCATGAACGAGCTGCTCGCCGCGCTCGAGCGCGATCCGGTCAAGCGCATGCGTCGTTGGGCGCTGGCGGGCGTCGGCGTGCTCGGGCTCGCAACCGGCATCGTCCTCATGAACGTGACGCACCAGGAGCCGCCGACCGAAAACCGGTGCTTGGTGCTCGGCGACGAGGTCGAGCAGCACTGGAACGCCGAGCGTCGGGCCGACATCGAGGCTGCGTTCAAGCGCTCGACCAAGCCCTACGCAGGCGATGCGGCGCGGCGGGTGATCGCGACGCTCGATCGTTGGGCGGGGAACTGGCGCAGCAGCAAGGTCGCCATCTGCGAGGCGACCGACAGCGGCGAGCAGTCGGAGAAGCTGCTCGACATGCGCATGTACTGCCTCACCCAGCGCGCGCGCGAGGTCGATGCGATGGTCGAGGTGTTCGCCGAAGCCGACGACGAGATCGTCGAGCGCTCGGTCTCGGCTGCGCATGCGCTCGGCGATCCCGAGGCCTGCCGCGTGGTGCTGGAGACCGACGAGTTCAAGCAGCGCAAGCTCGATCCGGTCATGCGCGAGGAGGTCGAGGGCATGGAGGCCGATCTCGACCGCGCGCGCGCGCTCGCGTCGCTGCACAAGTACGACGAGAGCCTGCCGCTGCAGGCCCGCGTGGCCGCGAAGGCGCGCGAGCTCTCGCATCCGTGGACGCTGATGCGGGCGGTCTTCGACCTCGCCAAGTCGCAGCTCGAGACCGGCGATGTGGCGGGTGGCGAGTCCGGCTTGCGCGAGGTCATCCGCCTCGCGTCGTCGCTTGGCGACGTGAGCCTCGAGGCCGACGCGTGGATCCAGCTGATCTTCTATGTGGCGGCCGAGCACAACCGCATCGCCGAGGGCGAGGTCTGGTCGTTCGCCGCCGAGATGGCGCTGCTGCGCATCGCGGGTGATCGCGCCAGCCTGCAGGTGAATTACGAGAACGCGCTGGCCTACCTCGCGCTGGCCGACGGCGACGTTCCGGGTGGCATCGAGCACTTCGGCAAGGCGCTGGAGCTGGCCCGCAAGGCCTACGGCGAGGAGCACCCGTTGACCATCAGGATGCTGATGAACAAGGCGGTGGCGCTGGCCAGGGCCGAGAAGCACAAGCAGGCCGAGAAGGTGCTGCTCGAGGCGGTGGCCCGATCCAAGGAGGTCTACGGGCCTGCGCACCCGGTCCTGGCGACGGCCTACTTCAACCTCGGCAACGTCTACGTGGTAAGCAAGCGGCCGTCGCAGGCCGAGAGCGCGCTACGCAGCGCGCTCTCCATCTACGAGCGGATCGGCGGGCCCAACGATCGGATCCTGGCCAAGCCCCTGCACGCGCGTGGCAAGGTCGCGCGCGAGCAAGGGCACTACGAGGACGCGCTCGCGGACCTCGAGCGCGCGGCGGCGATCTTCATCGCGTCCAACGGTGAGAACTCGAGCGAGGCCGCGGCCGCGTTCATCGACATCGGCACCACCCAGCATGCGCTGCGCCGCTTCGACGACGCCCGCCAGTCCTACGATCGCGCGCAGGCGATCTACAACAACATCTATCCCAACGGTCACCGCCACGTCGGCGGCCTGATGAAGCGGCGCTGCGACATGTTCGTGGACGCGCACCTCTACGCCGACGCGGTCGCGGCCTGCGACCTGGCGCTGGAGAACGCCGAGCGCTTCGGGCTCGACGACATGGACATCAAGAAGGAGATCTACGAGCTGCTGGTCGCGGCCGAGCGTGGTCGCGGTCGGGCGGCCGCGGCCGAGCGCGCGCAGGCCAAGCTCGACGAGATCGTCGCGGCGATCGAGGCCGAAGACGACGAAGACGAGGGCGAGCGCGAGGAGCCCTGAGGGCTCAGCCGATGATCATGTCCTCGCGCTGAACCCCGCGGCCGTCGCGAAAGCGGCTCGGATCCCAGCGCTCGAGCATCGCGTGACGCTCGTCGAGGTGAAGCCAGCGCGCGAGCATGCGGCCGACCGCGGGCGCCATCATGAAGCCGTGGCCGGTGAAGCCACACACCTGGATGAGCTCGGGGTGGCCGGGGCTCGGGCCGACGATCGCGTCGCCGTCGGGCGAGATGTCGTAGGGGCCCGACCACTGCCGCAGCGGCTTGAGGTGGCGAGCGAGCGGCAGCACGCGGATCAGCGCGCGCGCGACGTTGGACAGGAAGCGCAGGCTCGCGCCCGTGTCGATCGTCGTCGGCGAGGGCAGGCCCGGCGGATCGGGCAGCGTGATGCCGGTGACGATCTCGCCGCGAGTGCTCTGCGAGAAGTAGAGGCCGCTCTCGAGATCGACGACCAGCGGATCGAGGAACGGCTTGAGCGGCTCGCTCGAGAGGATCTCGTGGCGGTGCGGGTGGTTGGGCAGGTCGATGCCGAGCGCACGGTTGAGCTCGATGCTCCACGCACCGGTCGCGTTGATCACCCGCGCGGCGCGGATCGACTCGCCGGTCGAGAGCCGGGCCGTGAAGCCGCCGTCGCCGAGGGGCTCGAGCGCGTCGACGCGGGTGTGCGTGCGAATGACCACGCCGCGCGCGACCGCCTGGGCGGCGTAGCCCCACACGAACGGCCACGGGAACACCACGCCGTCGTCCGGATTGAACGCGGCGACGCGGACCTCGGAGACGTCGAGCTGCGGGACCACGTCGAGCGCCTCGCGAGCGGCGAGCAGCCGGGTGGGCACGCCGACCTGCTCGTGGATCGCGACGTTGCGATGCAGTCGACGCTCGCCCGACTCGCTGCGGGCGAGGAACAGGTAGCCGCCCTGGCGAAACCACAGGTTGATGCCGAGCTCCTGCGCGAGCCCGCGGCAGATCTCGATGCTCTCGCGCATCAACGCGACGTTGCCCGCGTCGCCCCACTGCATGCGCAGCCCGCCGCCGTTGCGACCCGAGGCGCCGGACACCAGGTACGACTGCTCGACGACCGCGACCTTGCCGAGCTTGGATCCGGCCAGGCGCGCGAGGTTGTAGGCGATCGACAGGCCCATCACGCCCCCGCCGATGATCAGCAGATCGAGCTCGGCCGGGAGCGCGACCGTGGAGCTGCCCATGCCTTTGGGCGCGCTCACGGCTGCTCCTTTGCGAACGGATCGGGCACGGTTGCGAGCGCGCCGAAGCTGACGGGCTCGGTCGGCGGGCGAGCGGTGAACGGGGCGAGCGTGTCGGGCTCGGCCAGGCCACGGCGGACCAGCTCGCGCGCGACCGCGGCCATGCACTCCTTGCCCTGACACGGGCCGGTGCCGAACCCGGTGTAGCGCTTGAGCTCTTCGATGGTGGTGAGGCCGGCCGCGAACGCATGCTCGAGCTCGGTGAGCGTCACGTCCTCGCAGCGACACACGAAGGTGCGATCGGTCATGGGCTTGGCTCCGCAGGTTGCAGGGTCGCGAGTACGGCCTTGGCGACGCGTTGGCCGTCGCGCGCGGCCGCGGCCGAACCGACGAAGCCGCACGCGTCTCCGGTCGCCCAGATCGTGGTGCCGCCGAGCGTGCCGCAGCGGCCGTCGGCCTCGCGCACGATCGCGAAGCCGGAGCCGTCGAAGCGCAGCGGCAGATCGGCTTGCGCGGCCAGCTCGTGGGCGGCGGCTGGCGGCGCAGCGACGGCCAGCAGCGCGCAGCTGAGCTTGCCGCCGCGACACTCGAGCGCCTCGATCCGCTCGCCGCCGACCGCTCGCTCGATCTCCGAAGCGGCGACCAGCTCGACGCTCGGGGCCTCGGGGCTGCGCAGGCCGTCGAGCGCGTCGCGCTGCGCGTTGGCCCAGGGGCCTTCGCCGACCACGATGCAGCGGCCGTGGATGCGCGCGTCGGCGCGTCGCAGCGCGCGGATCAACCCGCGCGCCGAGACGATGCCGGGCAGATCGTCGTTGCGAAACGGGAGCATGGGATCGCGGCTGCCGACCGCCAGGATCAGCTGCTGCGGCCGAAACACATGCAGCCGCTCGGTCCCGTCGCAGAGCTCGCTCGCGGCCACCAGCGCCCGATCCTCTTCATGCCCCGCGAGCTCGAGCCGCGGGCCCGGATAGATGCCGAACACGCCGGTCGAGCTGCGCAGTCGCTCCGGTTTCGGTTGATTGAACTCGAGGTTGGCGTCGAGCTGCGCGCGATCGTGGCGGTCGACGATCGCGTGCTCGACCCCCGCGCGCGCGAGCACGTCCGCGGCCGCGCGCCCAGCCGAGCCCGCGCCGATGATCAACACGGGCAGCGTGTGCTCGACATGCTCATGCTGACGCTCGTCGACGTCACTCGGCAGCTCGCCGAAGCCGGTCAGGTTGCGGGCCAGCTCCTGCATGACCTGGTTGGCGATGCGCGGCCGCACCAGCAGGTGGTGATGATCGATGCCGCCGGGGAACAGCACGTCGACCAGCGCGGTCGGATCGAGGCGCTTGGGCTTGTAGCTGTTCTGCGAGCTGACGCGCATGCCCTCGCGCACGGGCGTGACGCAGGCGCGAACGTTGGGCCGGCCGTCGACCCGCACCAGGCAGGTGCCACAGTCACCGCCGAGGCAGTAGGCGCCGCGTGGGCGTCGATACTTGGGCGAGCGGCTGGTCATCAGCGCTCCCGCGGCGATCAACGCGGTGGCGATCGTGTCCTGCTCGCGCGCCTCGATCAGCGCCTCGTCGAAGCGCAGGTGCACGAGCTGGGCACCGGGTTTGGCGGGCACCAGAAGCGGTCGCTCGCGACTCATTGGCCGCGATGTAGCACGAAGCTCAATGCTCCCGCGCGCCGAAGATCGAGGTGCCGACCCGGACCAGCGTCGCGCCCTCTTCGATCGCGATCTCGAAGTCGGCGCTCATGCCCATCGACAGCTCGCGCAGTTCGACGTTGGCGCGCTCGGGGGCCTCGCGCAGGCGCTCGGCAAGTTGACGCAGATCACGAAACCAAGCGCGCGTCTGCTCGGGATCGTCGGCGGCCGGCGGGATGATCATCAGACCCACGCAGCGCGCCGCGCCGTGCTCGGTCTGCGCGCACGCGTCCAGCAGCTCGGGGATGCGGTCTGGCGCGACGCCGGCCTTCTGCCGCTCGCCGGCCAGCGCGACCTCGAGCAGGAACGGCTGCGTGACCCCGAGCCGAGCGGCTCGCTCGTCGATCGCGGTGATCAGCTCCGGGCGATCGACGGTGTGGATCAGCGCCGTCTTGCCGACCAGGTACTTGAGCTTGTTGGCCTGCAGCGCGCCGATGTAGTGCCAGCGCACGTCGAGCTCGGGCGGCCACGCTTGTTGTTTGTCGCGCAGCTCCTGGGCGTAGTTCTCGCCAAAGTCACGCAAGCCGGCCGCGTGGGCGGCGAGCAGCTTGTCGAGCGGCTGGCGCTTGCCGACGCCGATCAAGCGGACCTCGGGGCCGGGACCACGGCGGGCGATCGCAGCGTCGATGCGGGCGCGGATCGAGGCGAGGCGTGCGGACAAGTCAGTCATTTGCCAGCGAGCTCCTCGAGCTTGGCCAACACCTGCGCGAGCGGGAGCCCGACAACGGTCGTGTAGCTGCCCTCGATCGACTCGACGAACCCGGCGGCGCGACCTTGGATCGCGTAGGCGCCGGCCTTGCCGAGCCAGTCGCCCGCGTCGAGGTAGGGGCCAATGAAGCGCGCGAACTGTCGCTCATCGAAGGTGCGCATGCGGACCGTGGTGGTCACGACGAGCTCGGCGACGAGCATCGGATCGAGGTCGGGCCGAGCGAAGGCGCAGGCGGTTGCGGTCCAGTGCGGCTCGCCGCGGGTGAGCTGGCGGATCATGGCAGTCGCGTGCTCACGATCGACTGGTTTCTGCAGCGGCTCCTCGTCCAGCGCGAGCCAAACGGTCGTGTCGGCGGCGAGGATCAGCGGCGCGGGGGCCTGCTCGCGCAGCAGCTCGGCGGCGAGCAAGGCCTTGGCCGCAGCGACGCGCTGGACGTACTGGATTGCGGACTCGCCGGGTCGCCAGCTCTCGTCACAGTCGACGGCGTGAACGGTGAACTCCACGCCGGCGCTGCGCAGCAGCTCGGCGCGTCGCGGCGAGGCTGACGCCAAGACCAGGGGACGCTCGGACACGCGGGGAGGGTACACTGACGTCCATGTCGCGATCGAACTGCTCACCCTGCGCGGCCCTCGGCTTGGTCATGGCAGCACTGGGTCTGCCCTTGCTCGCGCACTCGATCCCCGCGGTGACCGAGCCCGTCGCCATCCACCATCAAGAGGATCCGCCGCACGCCGAGGATCCGCTGCACGGGATGTGGATGCGCTACGAGACCCGCGGCGAGGGGGATCCGCTGCGCTTTTGGTACTTCCACGGCGACGGCAAGGGCCTCTATCGCTACGGCAAGGTCGGGCTCGCGAACACCCACAGCTTCGACTACGACATCGAGGGCACCGAGCTGTACCTGCGCTTTCGCAAGTCGGGCAAGGAGCACGTGATGTTCGTCGATCTCGAGCGTGATCAGCAGGGCCGCGCGTGGATGTCGTTGCGCGACGATCCCTACGAGCCCGGCGCCCGCTATCGCCGGGTCGACTCGGAGATCGACTTCGCCGCGGCCACCCGCGAGTGGGCCCCGGCGGGCGGCGGCGAGGGGCTCGGCGATCGCCTGTGGATCGACTACCAGACCTTCGCCAGCGGCGGCGCCGAGTTTCACATGTACCAGCTGGCCAAGACGGCGATCGATGGGCGCGGGGTCGGCTGGTTCCACCGCGGCGACTTCGACAACTGGTCGACCGAGTCGCTCACCTACCGGATCGACGGGCAGCGACTCGAGCTGTTCTTCGACATCCGCGAGGAGCCCAATGTGACCACGTTCCGGGTGGTCGACGGCCCGCACGGGCGCGAGCTGGTGCTCGACGCGGACCCTCGGGATTACTGGGCGACCCACCGCTACCGCGACGGCGGGCGCTCGTTCGGGACCAGCGCGTTCGATGCGGTGCTGGGGATCGAGGCCGCTCTGGCCGACCTCTGAAATTTTTTCGAGCGAGCGTGCAAAGGTTGTCGGAGCGGGCCGACAAGCACGTCGTGCATCGCTCATCCGCCGTCCCGCTCACCTCGCTTCTCACTATTTCAGGCTGCTTCGAGCTGCCCGAGGCCGATCTCGTCGGGCCCACCATCACGGCCGCCTCGCTGCAGGGGCCGCGCAGCGTCGAGGTCTCGGTCATGCCCGAGCTGGTGATCGAGTTCAGCGAGGCGATGGATCCCGCGTCGATCCACGCCGGCAGCGTGATCCTGGTCGCGTGGGAGGAGCTCGACTCGTGCGCGCTCACGCCCCTGTGCGAGGAGGGCAGCTGCGAGCGGGGCACCTGCCAGAGCTCGCCGCTGGGCACCAGCAACCGCGCGGCGATCGATCGCGGCGAGTTCGACGAGGGCGAGCCGCTGAGCTTCGAGCTCGGCGCGGGCGCGTCCGGGGAGGGGACTCGGCTGATCATTCGACCGCGGCGGCCGCTCGCCAGCCATCGCCGCCACAGCTTGATCGTCGGCGCTGCTGTGCGCGACCGCAGCGGCGCGCCGCTGGTCGACGAGCATGCGCGCGTCGTCGCTTGGCAACGCGACTTCGTCACGGCCGGGCGCGGCAGCGGCGGGCCGGAGCCGCGGCTGGTCGCGCCAGCGCACGGGCAAGCGAGCGTGCCGAGCAACGTGGCTGCGATCGACACCGAGTTCTGGCCGCCGATCCCGTTGCCGGGTCCCGACGCGGTGCTGTGGCTCGAGCCCGAGCAGCCCGGCGAGCCGCTCGAGTTGATCGATCCCACGGCGTGCCCCGGCTGGGTCCCGGGCACGTGCCTGCGCTGGCGACCCGCACAGCCGCTCGCCGCCAACACTCGCTATCGCCCGGCTGGCGGCAGCGTGCTCGATCGTCACGGTCGCGCTGCGCTGCTGCCCGCGGCCATGCACGAGACATGGTTCGCCGCGGGCAGCGGCCCCGATCTCGATGCTCCGCGTGCCGACGCGACGGCGCAGATGCGGGGTCGCTGCCTGGCGGTCTGGATCGATGCGGGCGAGCGGGTCGAGGCGCGGCTGCAGGTTGGGCTGGTCGAGCAGCACGCCAGCATCGACGAGGTCGGCTGGATCGGTCTGGCGATCGCCGACGAGCTCGAGCCCGAGCAGAGCGTGCGTTGGTCGCTGGAGCTGCGCGACCTCGCCGACAATGTAGCGACGCTCGACGGCGAGCTGCCGGCCGGATCGAGCTTCGCCGAGCAGCTGCCGCGCCTGCAGATCACCGAGATCCTCGCCAACCCGAGCGGACCCGAGCCCGACGCCGAGTTCGTCGAGCTGCGCGCAGGCCCGAGCGGCGCCTCGCTGACGGGCGTGTACGTGGCCGACGTCAGCTTGGCCGAGGTGCGCGAGGCGTGGTCGGCTGGCGACACGCTCGGCGATCCGCTGCCGGCGATCGAGCTCGCGCCGGACGAGCTAGCGATCATGGTCGGCTCGGGCTTCGGCGCGGAGGTGGGCGAGGATCCGCAGCCGCCGGCGTCCACGAAACTGATCGTGGTCGACGCGAGCATCGGCGCCAGCGGCCTCGCGAACGTGGGCGAGCGCGTGACCTTGTGGGCGCAGACCGAGCATGGGCCGGCCGTGATCGCCAGCTACGGCAACTGGATCGAGACCGACGCCAAGGCGCACGAAGGTCGCAGCGTGACCGCGAGCGCGGACGGCTGCGACCTGCCGGATCGCTGGCGCTCGCATCCGTTCGGTCGCTCGAGCCCGGGCACGCTGCCGTGAGGGCTACCAAGAAAGCGGCGCTTTCATGCTCCGCGGGTGCTGCAACCACCCGACGCCCCGTGAGGGGCGGGGCAGGGGGTGAGGGGTCCTCGACGTGGCTTGGCCACGGCGGGGAGCGGGACCGGCTACGGTCCCGCTATCAAACCTAGAAGAGTTGTTCATGCGCAGCATGAACAACTCGGACGATTGCGCCGCGCGGGCCGGCCCCTTACCCTGCGCTCATGGGTCGTCTGCTCCGGATCTTCGCCCTCGGATTCGCCCTCGCGCTGCCCGCTTGCGGGTGGCTGGCCAGCGAGATCACGCAGCAGCTCCACCGCCAGAACGCGTTGAAGCAGCACGTCTACAAGCAGGACATCACGCAGCTGTGGAAGGAGGTCCGCGACCTCTGGACCTCGCACGGCTGCGACGCGCCCGAGCAGCCGAAGCTCGGCGAGACGATCGCGTGCGAGGGCAGCGAGAAGCGCTGGCTTCGGGTCGACGCGCGCGACGGCGGTCACCGGGTCGAGATCGAGGTCGAGCGCACGCAGAAGGACGCCGAAGGCAAGGAGAAGCTGGTCCGCGAGCGCGATTGGGAGCTCGAGTGGAAGCTGCTCGAGCGGATGGAGCCGGACACCGCCAGCCGGATCGAGAGCGAGGCCCAGGCCAAGGGCGACAAGGCCAAGAAGGTCACGCGCGAGCTCGAGGACGCGATCGAGCAGTAGCCCCTGAGCTGAGCTGAAGTGAGCTGAGCTCAGGTCAGGAGCTGATCGAGCGAGTGGTTTGCGGCCACGTGCTTGGCTGCCGCGTACCAGCGCTCGAGGACCTCGATGGACTCGCACGCATCGACGCGCGCACGCTGCTCTTGCGTGACCACGAAGCCGCGCAGCTCGAGCACGTCGAGGACGGTGCGGCGAAGCAGCTCGCGCTGGGCCTCCTGGCGTCCTTCCTCGCGACCTTCCTCGCGACCTTCCTCGCGCCCGCGATGGAACGTGTAGCCCTCGCGGTCGGCGTCGGAGAACCGATCCCAGCGCTCCTCGTCGAGCTCACCGCTCTCGCGCAACTCTTCGATGCCCTGCTCGACCACGTTCGCGGAGACGATGCCCATGACCAAGACACTATAGCGCTGCGCCTCGCGTTCCGGAAGCGACTGAATCGCCAACCACGCCGCCCGAAACACCTCCACCTGGTTCGCCAGCGGCGCCGGATCCTGAGCGTGAAAGAGGCAGCCGAGCACCGTCAGCCGAGGTCGGCGGCGCGCGTCCGCCCGATCGGTGATGCGCTCGAGGTGCTTCGGCTCGATCAAGATCGGCTTGACCCGACTGCGAGGGATGGCCTTGGTCCGGATGCGCTCGCGCAGCTCCGGCTTGGGCGCGAAGATGACCAAGTGACCGTCCGCGTCGTCCTCGTTTTCGTAGGCGGACAGGTACAAGTTCCAGCGTCGCGGCTTGACGCGACTCCAGCTGAGATCGATCTCGAACACCCATAGCTCGAGCACGCGTCCGTTGGCCGCGTGAATGGTGTAGATCAGATCGACCGTGAAGCCCTTCGCCCGCTTCGCCATGCCGGGGGCTTCGATTCGCGGGTTTCGGTAGCGGATCGCGACGACCTTCCTCACGACGATCCCCGCAGCTGCGCAGGCGATGGCGATCAGCTCCTTGCCATCGATCGCGTGAAGGAGATCGGAGAAACATTCGTGCGTGCTCCCGACCTGTTCGAGCTTGGCCATGCTCGTCCAGCGAGAAGCACGGGAAGCGCCGAGACCTGAGCGCTGCGATCACCCACATTTGCACGACTTGGCACAAAAAATACTGGCCAGCCGGCGGGACACTGGCCAGCGGGCGGGCCAGCGAGCGTGGCCTGACGGCGGGCCACGGCGACTCGCGTCAGTCGAACGGGGACCGTGCCGCGAGCCCGAGGAGCAGCGCGACAACGAAGCCAATCGCGAACAGCACACCTTGCAGGATCAGCGCGTCTCGTTTGTTGCTCCGGATCGACTTGGCCATCACGCCTGCGCCCGTGGCCCCGTGGGTGAACAGAAAGATCAACGCGAACAATCCCCACAGCGCACCGTGGGCGAGCGCTCCAAAGCCGATCGCGCCCGCGCCGATGCCAGCCCCGTAGAACGCCAGGCCAAACAGGAACCCTGCCCCAGACTTTTTTGGTGTGTGCTCGGGCTCGGGCTCGCGCACCGGTCGTCCGAGCGTGCGATCGACCCGCTGCTCGGGCCAGTGGCTCGGACGCGCGGATGCCCGCGACCCGCTCCACGCCGCGTCGTGCTCGGCCAGCCTGGCGAGCGACTTGCGGTAGCCAAGCTCGACGGCCTCCAGCGCCGCGCTCACCACCTCGTCGCGCACGATCCTCATCTGCGAGAGATCGCGGCGTGGCGCGTCGAGGTGCACTGCCGCTCGAAATGCGATGCCCGGTCCCGGCAACGTGTCGACGCAGACGTCCTCGCTCCACAGCTCGATCACGGAGGTCCGCTCGCCTTCGGTCTCGAGCCCGCCCTCGTAGCGAAACCCCGCTCCCGAGCCGCGCGTGACGTAGTCCCAGCTGCGCTCGCGTCCAGAGATCACCCGGCCGTCGATCTCGAATGCGGCGCGCGAGTACTCGACCGCGCGGCGCAGGTGCTCGAGCTCCTCGCGGCTGGCCCCACGCAGCGAGAACCGCTCGCGCCAGGGTCGATCGATCAGGACACGTAGTTCTCCGTTGACCTCGGGGGCTTGCCGCGCGAGCCGGACGGGCGCGTCGCGGCGATACTCGGCCGCCAGCATTTGCGATGTGCTCGAGTGGCTGATCGCGACGCGCTCGATCGCCGCATGACCAAGCGCCATGTGCAGGCCCACGCCGAGGCGTCCGAGCGCTCGGCTCGCGCGGTCGCTCTCGGCACCCCGCAGCTGCGCAAATGGGTCGGCGAAGAACCGCTCGGGCTCAGACAGCTCGACGCCTTCGATCGAGATCAGCAGATCCTCATCGCGCGTGGTCAGGCTGATCCGGCGCGCATCGAGACCGCGCGCAGCCTCGGCGATCGGGATCAAGTAGGTGCTGCGGTCGGCGTATTGGTAGGCGTCGAGCTTGGCCGCAGCCGCTGCGGTGTCGAGGCTGAAGCTGCCCTCGTCGACCGGTTGACCGCCGGCGAGCAGCGCGTCGATCAATTGCGCCGCCGTCGACGGCTCGGTCTCGGTCTGCGGGCTGCTCACAGTGCGATCATACCTGCTACACTCGCCTCGCCGTGCACCTGCTGATCGCCTCGCTCCTGTCGTCATGCCTGCTGGGTGATCCCGGCGACCTCGCCCCGCTGTTCCGCGCGCAAGAGCCCGCCGCGGCCGAGGACCCCGACCAACCGGCATGGCGACCCGAGCACGCGTCGGAGGTGCTGCTGATGGTCAAGGGCTTCTACGACGCCACGCAGGATCTCGAGGCGAAGTTCGAGCAGCGCTACTGGAACCCCACGTTCAACGAGAAGCGCACGAGCAAGGGCAAGCTGCAAGCCAAAAAGCCCGGCAAGATGGTCTGGGATCAGCGCGACGAGCAGGACGCCGACTACTACACCGACGGCGACACGCTGTGGATGGTCGAGCATGACACTCGCCAGGTCATCAAGACGGACGTGAGCGGCAAGTCGGAGATCAACGCGGCGGTGCAGCTCTTGTTCGGCGGCGAGAAGCTGCTGCGCGAGTACGACGTCGACTATGCGGGGCCCGAGCGAGCCAAGCGCTACGGCGACGCCGAGCACTACGTGCTGGAGCTGAGGCCCAAGACCAAG
Source organism: Enhygromyxa sp. (assembly GCA_035538075.1). Lineage (GTDB taxonomy): Bacteria > Myxococcota_A > Polyangia > Nannocystales > Nannocystaceae > Plesiocystis. Next base: position 3,385 of record DATLLB010000526.1, on the reverse strand, counting down.
AAGCAGCACTTCAAGGGCGTGGCGCTGATCGTCCACGCTAGCACTGGGCGCGTGGATGGAATGATCGTCTACAACACCGACGGCTCCAACAATCACTACACATTCTCGAAGGTCCGCACCAACGTCGGCATCGCGGACGATCACTTCGAGTATCGGCGGCCGAAGAACTACGTCGAGACCGTGGAGGAGTAGGGCAATGGCGATTACCTCGATCATCGACGCTCGCCCGCGCGACCTCGGAGGCTTCAGCGTGCGGCGGGTGCTGCCCTTCGCCGCCCGGCGCATGGTTGGACCGTTCACGTTCTTCGATCACATGGGCCCCGCCGAGTTCGCGCCGGGCGAGGGCATGGACGTGCGCCCGCACCCGCACATCGGCCTGGCCACGGTGACCTATCTATTCGAAGGCGAGATCGTCCACCGTGACAGCCTGGGCTCGCACCAGCCGATTCGGCCGGGCGACATCAACTGGATGACCGCCGGCCGCGGCATCGTGCACTCCGAGCGCACGGGAACGGAGCTGCGACGGACGGGCTCGCGGCTCGACGGTCTGCAGCTGTGGGTCGCGCTGCCGTCGGCGCATGAGGAGACCGAGCCCGAGTTTCACCACCACCCGGCGCACACCTTGCCCACCGTCGAGCTCGCGGGCGCCCGGCTGCGTGTGCTCGCAGGCACGGCGTACGGCGAGACCTCGCCGGTGCACACCTTCTCGCCGCTCTTCTATGTCGACACGACGCTGCCGGCCGGAGGCGAGCTCGCGCTCCCGCTCGACCACGAAGAGCGTGCGGCCTACGTGATCGAGGGCGCGATCACCTGCGGGACCGAGCGCGCGGAGCCGGGCCGCATGCTGGTGTTCACGCCGGGCCGCGAGGTGCTGCTGCGCGCGGCCTCGGACGCACGGGTCGCGCTGATCGGTGGCGCGCCGCTCGACGGCCAACGCCACATTCACTGGAACTTCGTGTCGAGCTCGACCGAGCGAATCGAGCGAGCCAGGCAAGACTGGAAGGACGGGCGATTCCCGAAGGTGCCGGGCGACGAACAGGAGTTCATCCCGCTCCCCGACTGACGCTGGCGCGCGCCCAACCACCGGCCGGTTTGCCGAAGCTCGAGCATTGCCGGATGCTCCCGATCCGTGTCCGAGCGCGAGCCCAAGCCGGGAACCGAGCGCGCCCTCGCCGATCTCGAGCTGCTCGAGGGCGTGGTCGAGCGCACGGTCTTTCACTCGGCGGACACGCGCTGGACGGTGTTGCGCGCCAAGGTCGAGAACGAGCCGGCGCTGATCACCGTCGTCGGGCGCACGATCGGCATCGAGGACGGCGCCGACTTCTCGGCCCACGGGCGCTGGGTGGTGCACCCGACCCACGGGCGGCAGTTTCAGTTCGAGCACCTCAAGCTGCGCCGCCCGACGACCGAGGCGCAGATCGTCGCGCGGCTCAAGACCTATCCCGGCATCAAGGAAGTGATGGCCGAGCGAATCGTGAAGCGCTTCGGCACCGACACGCTCGAAGTGCTCGACAAGGCGCCCAAGCGGCTGCTCGAGGTCAGCGGGCTCGGCAAGAAGACGCTCGCCAACATCACGGCGCACCACGAGGCGCGGCAGGGGCCGCTGGTCGAGATCGAGAACCGCCTGCTCGAGCTCGAGGTCTCGCCGCGGCTGGCCGACAGCCTGCATCGTCGCTACGGCGAGCAGGCGATGGCAATGCTCGAGCACCACCCGTACAAGCTCGCGCGCGAGGTCTACGGGATCGGGTTCTTGACCGCCGACAAGATCGCGCGCGCGCTCGGGGTCGATCTCGACAGCGACGAGCGGGTGGACGCGGGCATCGTGCACGCGCTCGAGCGCGCGCAGAACGATGGCCACTGCGCGCTGCCACCCAAGCAGCTGCTCGACGAAGCTTGCAGCCTGCTCAAGCTCCCGGGCGAACGCATCGAGGGCGGCATCGATCGGCTGATCGAAGAGGGCGAGCTGATCCCTCGCCTGCGCCCGCCGGGCAGCGATCCCAGCGAGCTCTACTTCCTGCGCCGCTTCGACGAGGCCGAGGTCAACCTGGTCGAGAGCCTGCTCGAGCTGGCCTGCGCGGCCCGTGATCCGTGGGAGGTCGGCGAGCTGCCCGAGCACCTCTCGGACGGTCAGCGACGGGCGGTCGAAGCCATCGCGCGCTGCGGGGTCGTGATCCTCACCGGCGGTCCCGGGACCGGCAAGAGCACGGTGGTCGCCAACGTGATCGCGGTCGCCAAGCAGGCCGGCGAGGCGCTGCTGCTCGCGGCGCCGACCGGGCGCGCGGCCAAGCGGCTCGAGCAGACCACCGGAGAGTCTGCGCGGACCGTGCATCGCATGCTCGAGGTGCGGCCCGACACCGGACAATTTCAGTACTGCGCCAACAACCCGCTGCCCGACGGGCTGGTGGTGATCGACGAGAGCTCGATGCTCGACATCGAATTGGCCGAGGCGCTGATCACCGCGCTCACGCCCGACAATCGCCTGCTGCTGGTCGGCGACGCCGATCAGCTGCCGTCGGTCGGGCCCGGCAACGTGCTGCGCGACTTGATACGCGCGGCCGAGCACACGTCGGAGCCGGTCATCCCGGTGGTGCGGCTCGACACAATCTTTCGCCAGCAGGAGGGCTCGACGATCGTCAGCAACGCGCACCGCGTGCTGCATGGGCAACCCTTGCTGCCCGACGACTCGAGTCGCGGTCGTGCGGGCGAGTTCTTCGTGCTGCGGGCCGCCGACGCCGAGCGCACGCACGCGAAGATCATCGAGATGGCCGCCGAGCGGATCCCGGCCGCCTACGGGTTCGATCGCATCACCGAGGTTCAAGTGCTGTGCCCGATGCACAAGGGCCGGGCCGGGACCGAGGCCTTCAACACGGCACTGCAGGCGGTCTACACGGGCGACGCCGAGGGGCTCGAGGCTCCGGGTCCACGCGGCGAGCATGGCCGCACGTTTCGACTCGGCGATCGCGTGATGCAGATCCGCAACGACTACGATCGCGGCGTGTTCAACGGCGACATCGGCGTGGTCACCCGCATCCAGGCCGACGTGGGCACGCTGACTGTCGACTTCGACGGCGTGTTCGCGACCTACGAGCGCAAGGATCTCGGCGCGCTGCGGCTGGCCTATGCGATCTCGATCCACAAGAGCCAGGGCAGCGAGTTTCCGGCCGTGCTGCTGCCGATGCTGACCGAGCACCACGTGATGCTGCGCCGCAACCTGCTGTACACGGCGATCACTCGGGCACGACGGCTGTGCGTCGTGGTTGGCGATCCTCGCGCAATCGAGCGTGCGATTCGCCGAGCCGACGCGGCGCGTCGCTGGACCGGTCTGGCCGAACGGACGCTGGCGATGCTCGACGCGCGGCTCGGCGTCGCGGCGATCGAGATCGAT